>CAYPQR010000041.1:0-12397 GCA_964412865.1 uncultured Intrasporangiaceae bacterium | reverse complement strand
GGAGGCAATGGGGGCACCTCCCGCATAGAGCGAAGCGCGCGGGGGAGCGAGACCTGCGAGCGGGCGTTGCCAACCGGCTTGGCAACGGTTGTTGCGAGGTCTGTAACGAAACACCCCTGCCCTGGCTGGTCGAGTAAGCGGAGGAGCGAAGCGGGGGAGCTGTATCGAGACCTGCGAGCGGGCGTTGCCAACCGGCTTGGCAACGGTTGTTGCGAGGTCTCGATACGCGCTCGCTCGTCCCTCGCATCGCGCTACTCGACCAGCAACATGTCGCGCTACTCGACCAGCCAGGGGTTGGGATGGGCACTTTCACGCCGGCAGGGCGCCATCGACGGTGCCAAGGAAACTCAACCAAACCGTGCCGGTCGAGTGGTCGAGCGACCTCACATACTCGGGGCGTTCGCCGTGCCTGTCGGGTTCGGCTTCGTCGCTCCGTAGGCGGCGGGTCGGCCACCGGTCTGCACGGGCACGCCGTCGACGGCGGCGCCGAACTCGGGCGTGTACTCCTTGCTGTGCCGGAACATGTCGACGAACTGCTGGATGCGTGGATCCTCGGGGCTCTTCACACGCAACTGGTGCCCCCACGAACTCACGACGATCGGGGAGGGAAGACCCCGGCGTTCATCCACACCGGGTTGTGCGGTCCGCCGACGGGTGGGATCTGCTGATACCGCACCGGACCCGTGACGTGGTTGTGTTCGAGGGCCCCGCGATGGTTGCTTCCATCGCCCGGCCAGCCGGTCGTGTCCCACGCCAGCACACCCTTGATCCCCGACTGGTTCTCGACCCGGTCGGTGTGGTGCTGCACGGTCGTGGTCTTGCCCGTCGGCTCAGCCGGCAACCGCGGCACCGGAGCCGATCAGAGCGCGCCGGCGCTTCCGTATGCGCTGTTGCTGCCGGATGGCCTGCAACTTCCGGGCGCGGTCGGTGCTGTTCACGGTGCCGCAGCGTAGGGCATCAAGGTCAGGAATTTGAATGATCAACTGTCATGGACCTGTGCTATGGCTGTGAATTCTCCTTCGAGGTCCGGGCGGCGCCGATCCGCGGCCGGATCGGTGACCGTGCGATGAATCCGGCCGGGCCGAGTGGTCAGTCCTGTCAACAGTCCGATCCACTCGAGGAGACCACAATGGGAAGCGTCAGCACCTGCCTCTGGTTCGACGGCCAGGCAGAGGAAGCAGCGAGGTTCTACACCTCGATCATCAAGAACTCGAGCATCATCCAGACCGTGCCGTTCGGCGAGGCGGGGCCCGGCGAGCCCGGCTCCGTCATGCTCGTGATCTTCGAACTCGACGGGCAACTGTTCGGCGCGCTCAACGGCGGGCCGCAGTTCACCTTCAGCGAGGCCACGTCGATCCATCTGCAGTGCGACTCGCAGGAGGAGATCGACCGGCTGTGGGAGGCGCTCACCGCGGATGGCGGCGAGGAGGGGCCGTGCGGCTGGCTCAAGGACAAATACGGCCTGTCGTGGCAGGTCGACTCGAGCGAACTGATGACGATGCTGCAAGACGCCGACCAGGAGGCGGCGACCCGCGCGACGCAGGCGATGTTCCAGATGAAGAAGCTCGATGTGCAGGCTCTGCGCGACGCGTTCGAGGGGCGCGGCGAAGGCCCCGCCACGGACGGGCGGGGCCTTCGCTGAAGCCGGCGCTCAGGCGGCGGCGTCGAGCTCGGCGATCGCCTGCTCGTCGAGGGTGACCTCGGCAGCGCCCAGGTTGTCGACCAGGTGATCGACCGAGCACGTGCCCGGTATGGGCAGCATCACCGGCGAGCGCTGCAGCAGCCAGGCCAGCGCGACTTGCGCGTGGCTCGCGCCGAGGCGCTCGGCGGCGGCATCGACGGGCCCGCCCGGCTTGGCCAGTGACCCGGCCGAGATCGGCGCCCACGGGATGAACGCGATGCCGTGATCCGTGCAGTAGTCGAGCACCGCCTGCGACTTGCGGTCGGTGAGGTTGTAGCGGTTCTGGACGGAGGACACGGTGAAGTATTGCCGGGCGTCCTCGATCTGCTCGACGCTCACCTCGGAGAGGCCGAGCGCGCGCACCTTGCCCTCCTTCTGCAGGGCGGCCATCTCGCCGAACTGCTCGGCGGTGTCGACCTTGGGGTCGACACGGTGCAGCTGGAAGAGGTCCAGCGAGTCGACCTTCAGCCGGCGAAGACTGAGTTCGACTTGCTGGCGCAGGTATTCGGCGCGGCCGACCGGGATCCACTTGTTGGGGCCGGTGCGGGTCTGCCCCGCCTTGGTCGCGATGTGCAGGCCCTCGGGATACGGGTGGAGCACCTCACCGAGGATCCGCTCGCTCACCTCGGGGCCATAGGAGTCGGCGGTGTCGATGAAGTCGACGCCCAGCTCGACGGCCTTGCGGACCACCGCGCGGGCCGCGTCCGGATCGGCCGGCTCACCCCAGATGCCCTGCCCGGTGATGCGCATCGCTCCGAACCCGAGGCGGGTGACGGTGCCGAGGCCCTTGATGTCGATCGTCCCTGCGGACTGAAGATTCGTCATATTGACGTATAGCCCGCGGACTCTCGCCATTATTCCCGCCGATTGGAGGGGTTATTGCCCCGGTGGAGGGCAAACTCGCCCTCCACCGGGCGATTTCATACTCCACTGGACCGCCTGCTGATCGACTGCTGCACCTTGTGCGCGATCCGGATGAAGGTGTCGATCTCGGCAGGCGTCAGACCCTGCACGGAGTCCTGCTCGAGGCTCCGCCACATCGCCGTGATCGGCGCCCTCATGGCGCGTCCCTGATCGGTGAGCGAGACGATCATCACCCGCCGGTCGTGCTCCGCGGGTGTGCGGGTGAGCAGCCCCGCATCCTGCATACGCCGCAGCGCCTTGGAGATCGTCGAATGGTCGAGGCCCACGCTGTCGAGCAATTCGGACTGCGTCTGTCCGTCCCGGTCGAAGAGCTGCATGAGCAGCAGCTCCTGACCGGGATGCAGACTCATCGTGCGCAGCATGGCCGCGGCCCTCGCGCGATGTGCCCGGGCCAGCTGGAACACCGCGTAACTCAGCCGTCCGTCGCCGACCGATGCCGGAGGCTCCGCGATCGGTGATGCGGCCTCGTCCATGGATCCTCCTCAGGCTGCCAGGGTGGGATAGTCGGTGTAACCGGTCGCGCCCCCGCCGTAGAACGTCGAGCGGTCCGGCTCGTTGAGCGGTGCTCCGGAGCGTACTCGCTCGACGAGGTCCGGGTTGGCCAGCGCCAGCGACCCCACGCTGATCGCGTCCGCCCGTCCCTCGGCGACGTCCCGGGCCCGGGCGCTCAGGTCGGCGCCGGCGCGATTGAGCAGCAGCGTGTGCGGCCAGAGGTCGCGCAGCGTCGCCAGCAGATCCTCGTCGCCGGCGTGCACGACGTGCAGGTAGGCCAGATCCAGCGGTGCGAGGGCGCTCACCAGCGCAGGATAGATCTCGTGGGTGTCGTCCTCGACGATGTCCCCGAGGGGCACGCCCGGCGAGATCCGTATGCCGGTGTGGCCGCCGCCGATCTCGTGCGCCACGGCCGTTGCCACCTCCGTGGCGAAGCGGATGCGGCCCTCCGGCGAGTCGCCATACCGGTCGCCGCGCCGGTTGGCGTTGCTCGACAGGAACTGGTGCACGAGATAGCCGTTGGCGCCGTGGATTTCGACTCCATCGGCTCCGGCGGTCATGGCTGCGGTGGCGGCCCGGCGGAAGTCGTCGACGGTCTCGCGCACCTCGGAGGTGCTCAGCTCCCGCGGCTCGGGGATCGGCTGGGGGCCCTGCGCGGTGAACATTTCCGCGGCAGGGCGCACGGCCGATGGCGCGACGGGCCTCCTGCCGTGCGGGGTGTTGGCGGGGTGCGCCATACGTCCGGTGTGCATGAGCTGGATGACGATCCGACCGCCCTCGTCGTGCACGGCGTCGGTCACGGTGCGCCAGCCGGCGATCTGGTCGTCGGTGTAGATGCCCGGGGTGAGCAGGTATCCCTGCCCGTCGGCGGACGGCTGGGTGCCCTCGGTGATGATGAGGGCGTTCGATGCCCGTTGTGCGTAATACTGCGCGTTCAGCGCGGTCGGGACACCCTCGGGCGTGGACCGGTCGCGGGTCATCGGTGCCATCGCCAGGCGGTGTGGCAATGCGATGTCGCCCGCCGTCGTCGGGGTCCACAGGGCGTCCAGTGCGGTGTCGGTCATGACTGATCTCCTCGGTTAGGTGGCTGACCACGTAAAAGGTATCAGGCATAAGGTGGCTAGCCAAGTATTTATTCCGGCGGAGTGGGCGGCCCGCGCCCGCGGTGTCTATTCCTGCGGCCTGCGCGCCACCATGAGACCGATGTCGCCCTCCTGCACGACATCGCCTCGTTGATTGGTCAGCGTGAAATGCCGCTCGAGGATGCCGGCGTCGCCGCGGCCGGTCGGCCTGGCACCGGTGATCTCGACGCGGCAGCGCACCGTGTCCCCGGCGAAGATCGGAGCGCGGAAGCGCCACCCGTCGATGCCGAGCAGGGCGATCGACGAACCTTCGAAGTGGCCCGTGCCGCTGACGAGGCCCATCGCCGCGGATAGTCCGAGCATGCCGTGCGCGATGGGCCGGCCGAAACGTCCGTCAGCTGCCGAGTCGGCGTCGGTGTGCACAGGATTGGTGTCCCAGCTCCAGCCCGCGAACATCACGAGGTCGGTCTCGGTGATCGTCCGGGCGCGGGTCTCGATGACCTGACCGACCCGGAAGTCCTCGAAATACGACGTCACGGTCTCCTCCTTCACGCCTCGTCCTTGGGGGTCTGCACCGGGCACCTCGGGTCGTGCTCAGGAGATCTTGTGCAGCGCCCCTCCGCGGTGCATCGCGATGTGGTCGGTCTTGTCGCTCTTGATCTCGTATTGCGGGTCGTCTCTGCTGCAGCGACGCATGTGACCCTTGTATTCGGTGTCCTCCGTGTGGATCCGGATGATCGTTCCCGTGACATATCCCGCCTCGGAGTTCCAGCGCACGTGGTCACCGATCTCGAACCGCTGCGTCATGGACGGTCCCCTCCTTCTTCGCGACGTTGTGCACACCCTGCGCCAGATCGTCGAGGTCGGGATCGACAGGCGGGCCCATCCGGGTGTCGATCACGTCGCGATGTCCGCCGTCCACGGCAAGATGCTTCGTCGCGTCCTTGTATGCGGCGTCGATCAACTCGTCGCTGTGGCCGAAGTCGAGCGGGTTGACCGAGATCGGATAAGGCGTCGGAAACACGACGAGATCGACCGCGTCGGCATACAGGCGGATGTCCTGCATGAGGCGCTGATGCACCAGCACGGCGGTGGCCTGCGCGATGGTGCCGAACGCCCCGCGTGGTGCGTCGGGCATGGCGCACGGGAATCCGCATGGCATCACATAGATCCGATCGGCGCCGGCCTGCACCGCCGGCGAGATCGCGGCATTGTCGGCAAGGCCCCCGTCGACCAGGGTGCGCCCCTCCCACTGCACCGGCGGGAGGATGCCGGGAATGGCGGAGCTCGCGAGGATCGCCTCCACCGCGGGCCCCGATCCCAGGGCGACCTCCCGGCCGGTGATCAGGTCGGTCGCCACCACTTGCAACGGAGTGGGTGAATCCTCCAGCCGGTCGAATTCGAGGTGCCCCTCGATCAGTTCGCGCATGCCGCGGTCTGTGCAGAGGGCTGTGCCGTGTCCGAACAGCGCGGCGATGCCGGCCCGCGGCGCGGGGCGGAAGAGTCGCCGCGCCCGCAGGCCGTGCCACACCTGGGCGAGTTCGTCGAGACTGGAGTCGGTGACGCCGCGGCTGGCCACGAAGGCCGCGTTGAGCGCGCCCGCGGAGGTGCCGACCAGCAGATCGGGTGAGATGCCGCAGTCGGCCAGGGCGCGCAGCATACCCACCTGCACGGCACCGAAGCTCGCTCCGCCCGAGAGCACGAACGCCGTCGTCATGCGCGACCTCCATCACCGATGTGCTGCAAGGATAATCGCGGCGGTCGAACGCGGCTCCCAGGTGGTCCTCGGCTGTCGTATGCCGCCGTGGCCGGCGCTCAGTGCGCTGCGGCGAGCATGTTGACGACCGGCTCCCCGTCGGCGTCGATCGTGACGCCGAACGTCGCCTCCAGCCCGCGTCGGCCCTCATCGGTGACGCGCACCGCCCGGCGGGTCGCGGCGTGTCGGATCCAGCCGAGGTCGAACGTGCGGGTGGCGATCGCGGCGCCGAGCCCTCCGGCCAGGTGATGTGCCTGCTCGGTCCAGTCCATGCAGTAGCGGATGAACGGGCGGCGGCGCGCCCGCAGTGCGTCGAGGTCGAGACCGAAATCCGTGAGAAGCGCCTCACCGTGGTCCGTCAGCGCATAGATGACGTCGTGCCCGGGCGCCGACAGGCGGTCGGTCGGCGCCGAATCGGGATGATGTGTGCCGTCGCCGCCGACGATCGCGCCGGAGCCGATCAGGGCGCCCATGACGGCGACACCGACCCGGCCGGCGAGATGGTCGTAGCACAGCCGGCCGCGCCGCAGCGCGTGCGCTCGCGTGCCCTGGCGCAGGGAGCGGATCGGCGCCTGGGGCGCGATGCGGGCCAGCGCCTCGACCGCGTCCATCACGCCGGGTCCGCTGATCCGGTAGTAGCGGTTGCGGCCGTGCGACTCGACGGTGACCAGGCCGGCGTGCAGCAGCTTCGACAGATGCTCCGAGCAGGTGGAGGTGGCGATGCCGGCCTCACCGGCAAGTGTGCCGACCGGCAGGGCTCGCCCGTCGGCGAGCGCCATCAGCAGTTTCGCCCGTGCGGGCTCGCCGATCAGCGACGCCGGCACCGAGATGTCCACTTCACCGCTCATTCCGGGTCCCCGCAAAGTATCGGCGAGGGTGAGTGGAGACCTTTGTGGGGTGCTTTCATGCTTCAACGGTAGCCCGGTGACGATTCGGTCTCGGCCGAACAATGCCGGGTCGAGGGTTGACCCCATGACGCACACGACATCACGCAAGGGCTGGGCGCTGCTGGCGGTCTCATTGGGCCAGTTCCTCATCCAGCTCGATCTGACGGCCGTCAACGTCGCGCTGCCGGCGATGGGTGCGGATCTGGGGATGTCGGTGCCCGGGCTGCAGTGGGTGGTCGACGGCTACAACCTGGCGCTTGCCGGCCTGCTGCTGGTCGGCGGGCGCATCGGCGACCGTCGCGGGCAGCGCAGGACCTATCTGATCGGCCTCACGGCTTTCGCCGTCGGCTCCGCGTTGTGCGCGGCGGCTCCGTCGGGTGGAGCGCTGATCGGATTCCGGGTCCTGCAGGGTGTCGGCGCCGCGATCGAGTTGCCCGCGACCCTCGCGATCCTGACCCACACGTTCTCGGACCCGCGCGAGCGTGCCCAGGCGGTCGGCATATGGGCGGGCGCGGCCGGCTCCGCACTGGTCGTAGGGCCGCTCATCGGCGGGGGACTGGTCGCCGGGTTCGGCTGGCGTTCGGTCTTTCTCGTCAACATCCCGGTGGTCGCCGCGATCGCGGCGCTCACCCTCTGGTCCGTACGTGAGACCGTCGGGCCACCGTCCGGTCGCCTCGACATCCCGGGACAGGCCGCGGGCACGGTTGCCCTGGTGCTGCTCGCCGGGGGCGCCATCGAGGCCGGGCACCGCGGGTTCACCGCTGTGATCCCCTTGTCGTTGCTGATGATCGGCGCGTGCGGCGTCATCGGGTTCGTGCTGATCGAGCGCCGGCAGCCCGATCCGGTGCTGCCGATGGGGCTCTTTCGCAATCGGAGATTCACCGGGGCCAATGTCGGTGGCCTCGTGATGGGTTTCGTCACGATCGGGCTCTTGTTCGTCTATGCGCTCCTCTTCCAGCAGGTGCACGGCGATTCGGCGGTCGTCGCGGGGTTGCGTTTCGTGCCGCTCACCGCCGCATTCGTGACCGTCGGGCCGCTGATCGGCCGCGTCGTCGACCGCACCGGGTCGCGGCTGCCGATGACGGTCGGCGCGATCCTGTTGGCCTGCGGGTCGTTGGCGCTGCTTCGGGTCGGCGGCCACACCGCATACGGACTGGTGTGGTGGCCGTTCGTGGTCGTCGGGGTGGGGTATGGCCTGCTCTCGACGCCGATGGCCGCCGCCGTGCTCGCGGCGGTGCCCGCACGCCAGGCCGGTCTGGCGTCCTCGGCCAACCTGACAGCCCGCATCATCGGCGGGGTGTTCGGCATCGCAGTGCTCGGGGCGATGCTGCCGAGTGAGGGTGATGCTGACGCGTTCGTCGGCGGGCTGCATACGGCGATGATCGTGGCGGCATCGGTCGCGGCCTCGGGTGCTGTGCTCATGGCCGTGCTCATGCGCGGGCACTCGGGCAGACTCGGCCCTGGGACGCGAGCTACTCCGAGCACCGGTCGACGGTCTGGCCGAGTCCGGCCCCGTGGCGACGGCGTGGTCGGCCGGGATCGGGTCAGTGCGCGCCGGCTGCGTTGAGTCCGATGACGCCCAAGATGATGAGCGCCAGGCAGGCGACCTGGAGCAGGTTCAGCGGCTCCTTCAGCCAGAGTGCGGCGACGATCGCGACGAGCGCGGTGCCCACGCCGGACCACACGGCATACGTCACGCCGACCGGGATGCGTTTGACGACCACGGCGAGCAGGGCGATGGACAGGCCATAGCCGGTGAGCACCACCAGGGTCCAGGGGATGTCGGTGAACCCCTGGGCGCGTGGCAGCACGGCGGTCGCGCCGACCTCGGCCGTGATGGCGACCGCGAGCAGGGCGGAGGCCAGAATCATGTCCCATCTCCTCAGGTCGTATGTAGCAGTCGCTACATACCCGATCAACTGTAGCACCCGCTACACTTGGTCGTGATGTCGAGACGAGACGAGCTTCTGAGGGATGCCACCGACTATGTGCTCGCGCAGGGCCTGATCGGGCTGAGCCTGCGTCCGTTGGCGGCCGCCCTCGATACGAGCGACCGGATGCTCATTTATCACTTCGGGTCCAAGGACGGCCTCGTGGTCGACGTGATCGATGAATCCACTCGCCGGTCCAACGACGCCGTTCGTGCGCTGCGCCCGGCTCGCACCGTGCGAGCCGGTGTCCGCCGGTTGTGGGAAGCCCACGGCGAGGGGCAGCTCGACCGGTGCCAGCGGCTCTATGCGCAGGCCGCGGCGTCGGGACTGCTGGGTGCCGAGCCCTACCGCTCGGCGGTCCGGGCCGGCAACCGGACGTGGACCGCGGCGTTGGAGGAGTATCTGATCGCCTGTGGTGCGAGCGTCGCGGGTGCCCGGCGGGCGGTGCCCCTGCTGGACGCGGGCCTGATGGGGTTTCACCTGGATCGTGGCGTGGACGACGGTACGGCTGCTCAGCGGCGCGGCATACGCGATCTCGCCGAGGCCACACATCGACTGGCCTGCACGGAATGACCCTGGCGCCTCGCGCCTGCGCATGCCAGCATGAGCCTGTGGATCAATACCTGTGGTTGCTCAAGGACAAGGAACGAGACCTCATCCGCGAGATCGAGCCCGATCGCCTGGCGAAGCTCGACGAGGAGGAGTTGCTCGTGCTGCACCGGCGGATGCGCAAGGCGCGCCGCAAACACCTGACCAACTATCGGCGTGGGGCCGCCGAGAAGGTGACCGAGCACGGAGGGCGCGGCACCGCCGCACCGCATTCGGACAAGGCGAGAGGGCGGGCCTACGTCTTCGAGGAGGCGCTGTCGATCGTGAGCGCCGAACTCGCGCGCGTCGCCCACGAGAAGGCGGAGCAGCTGCGCGACGAGCGCATCGCTCAGGCGCGTGCCGGCCGGGGCACCGGACCCGCAAGTGACGGCCCCGAGTCGGACGGTGGCGTGGGGCCGGGCCGCGCCGTGCCGCATACGAAGTCGCCCGGGGGCAAGAAGCGCGATGCGTCCAGCCAGGCGGAGGGTGCGCGCAACCAGGCCAAGCACGACTCCCGCTGACCGATCGATCACCGGCCGGCGCCCCGCCGGGTGGTGAGTCTCACGTCGCGTGGCTTTGGCTCGTGAGCCGCGGCGAGCCTAGAGTCTACGAGTGAACATCGGCTATCTATGCAGTTCGGCGGTGGGCGCGTGACGGATCGTCAAACCAGCGCACCCGCCCTCCGCGACGACTACACCCCGGACCCCAACCGTTGGAAGGCGCTGGGCGTCTGTCTCGCCGCAGGATTCATGACGCTGCTCGACGTGAGCATCGTCAACGTCGCGTTGCCGAGCATCCACACCGGCATCGGCGCGGGCGAGAACGAACTGTCCTGGATCGTCTCGGGGTATGCGCTGACCTTCGGCCTACTGCTCGTGCCCGCCGGCAGGGTGGGCGATGCGCGCGGCCGCCGGTCGACCTTCATGGTGGGTGTCGGGCTGTTCACGCTGGCGAGCGCCGTGTGCGGGTTCGCGCCCAACGCGACCGTGCTGGTGATCGCACGCCTGGTGCAGGGCCTCGGCGGAGGTCTGGTCACCCCGCAGGTCAACGGACTGATCCAGCAGCTGTTCAGGGGAGCCGAGCGCGGCGTCGCCTTCGGCATCTTCGGCGGCGTGGTCGGCATCTCGACGGCGATCGGGCCGATCGTCGGGGGCCTGCTCATCGCGGGCTTCGGGGAGGACAGCGGCTGGCGCTACGTGTTCTTCGTCAACCTGCCGATCGGTGTGCTGACGATGCTGCTGGCGCTGCGCTACATACCGCACAATCCGGCGGGTGAGGGGGCGCGCACCAAGCACGATCTCGACCCGGTCGGCGTGCTGCTGCTCGGGCTCACCGTGCTCTTCGTGATCTTCCCGTTCATCGAGCAGCAGCAGTGGCATTCGGTGCTGCGGCCGCTCATGTTCCCCGTCGCGGCCGTCCTTGCCGCGACCTTCATCTGGTGGGATCTGCGCTATCTGCGCCGTGGCCGCGAACCCGTCGTCAATCTGCGGCTGTTCGCGATCCCGAGCTACCGCAACGGCGTGCTGCTCGGGATGGTCTATTTCGCCGGGTTCACGGGCATCTTCTTCATTTATGCGCAGGCGCTGCAGGAGGGCCTGGCGTATTCCGCGCTGATGTCGGGCGTCGCGTCGCTGCCGTTCGCGATCGGGTCGGGCGCGTCGGCCGCGCTGAGCGGCAAGGTGGTGACCCGGTTCGGACGGCCGCTGGTGGTGATCGGGGCGGTGCTCGTGCTCATCGGGGCACTGGGTATGGCGTGGGCCGCCCACGTCGTCACCGGCACCGGGCTGGGCTGGGCGGCGGCACTGCCGCTGCTGGTCGCGGGCATCGGCAGCGGCCTGGTGATCTCGCCCAACATCACCCTCACCGTCGCCGAGGTGCCGGTCTCGCAGGCCGGTGTCGCGGGAGGTATGCAGCAGACCGCGCAGCGCGTCGGGTCGGCGGCGGGCATCGCGATCACCGGCAGCGTCTTCTACGGCGTGCTCCAGTCGACCGGCGGCGCCGGGCGTCCCGACTTCGGCGCCGCGCTCGTGCACGGCATGCTCATCGTGGCGGCGTTCGTCGCCGCGGCGATGCTGCTCGGGATCATCGAGGTCGTCGGCCTGCGGATGCGGGATCGCCGGCCGCAGCAGGCGTAGGCCCGGGCCGGTTCGAGAACTCGTCGGTAGCGAGCGCCCATCCCGGCCCGGCCGCGGCTATACGGTGAACGTCACGACACGACCGGCGTCACGAGGTTAGGGTGGATTCGATGGTGATGGTGACGATCTCGGCGTCCTATGGCGCCGGCGGCAGCGCGGTCGCTCCGCGGGTCGCCGAACGGCTGGGACTGCCCTTCGTGGACCGCGCCATACCGGTCGCAGTGGCCGACGATCTCGGCGTCAGCACCGAGGAGGCCGACGAGCTCTATCGCAACGTGAGCGGACGCTGGCCGCGATTCCTCGCCGCGATGACGAGCCTGTCATACGACTTCGCGATGCCGATCGTGCAGGAGGTCACCACTGAGGGGTCCGACTTGGCCAAGTGCACCGACGACCATCTGCACCGTCTCGCGCGGGAGGGCGGCGCGGTCGTGCTCGGCCACGCGGCCGCTCTGGTGCTGGCAGGGCGCCCGGACGCGCTGCACGTGCGGCTCGACGGGCCGCCCGAGGCGCGGGTCGCCGCGGCGATGCGCCAGCACGGCATCGACCACGACGCCGCACAGACCGCGATGCGCGAGAACGACAAGCTGCGCACCGGATACGTCACGCACTTCTATCAGGCCGACGCGGCCGACCCCTCGCTCTACGACCTGGTGATCGACAGCACGCGCCTCGACTGGCGCCAGGTCGAGGAGCTCATCGTGTATGCCGCGGGGCTCGGCGACCGCGCGGCGGCGGAGGAGTAGCTGGCGCGCTCTGCCCGCTCGTGTGGTGGGCCCGCGGCTGGGGCGGGTGGTGCGCGTCGTATGTGCCGCGCTCTGCCCGTTCGTGTGGTGGGCCCCGCGGCCGGAGCGGGAGGCTGCTACCGGATGCCCTTGGCCCACCGGGTGACTGCGGCGCGGCTGGTCGCCAGGTCGGCTC
>CAYPQR010000040.1:0-12576 GCA_964412865.1 uncultured Intrasporangiaceae bacterium | reverse complement strand
GATCCTCGCTCGGGTCGGCGCTCAGGTCCATCTCCGCGCCTCTTCCCCTCGCTCCGGTCCTCGCTGCGCTGCGAGTCACACCGTCTCGATGTGGGTGCGGGCGGCGGTGAGCTCCAGATCCCAACCCTCGACATTGTCGCGGCGGTCCTCCAGCCACTCCTCGCGAGGCTTCTGCAGCGTGGAGAAGCCGCTTTCCGCGACGGCGAGGGTCACACCGCCGCCGGTTCGTTCGGTGATCGTGAACTCGACCAGCGTGGACCGCGCGATGCCGTCGTCCGGGAGCCGGTGGTGCCAGCGGAATGCGATGTAGGCCGGCGGCCTGGCCTCGATCGTCTCGAGCCGGAACTCGCCGTGCGTGGGGTCCGTCAAGACCATGACGTCGCCCTCCTGGCGCAGGTCGGGATCCGGGACGATCTGCCCGTCGTTGATCCACCACCCGGGCCGCGACACCAGCGCGAAGACGCGGTGCGCGTCCGCGTCGATGTCGATGCTCTTGTCGATCCGGTCGAGCGGGTCGATCTCGGTCGTTCCGTGCGTGCCCATCAGCGTGCCTCTCCGAAGATGTAGTGTCGTGACGCAACCCAACGGTTGCACATTACGGAGAGAATCGCAACTGATTGGTTGCAATTGAGTGGTGGATGGTCCGTACATACGCGAGCACCCGGCCGGGGCGACTCCGGCCGGGTGCTCGCGTATGTCTCGTATCAGGCGCTGCGCTTGCGGCGCGGCTTCTCACCGCGCGACTGGCGCAGCAGCGTCAGACGCTCCTCCAAGAGCTCCTCGAGCTCCGGGATCGAACGGCGCTCCAGCAGCATGTCCCAGTGGGTGCGCTGTGGCTTCACCGGCTTGCGATCCGGCTCCGGACCGTCCACCAGTTTCGCCTCCGCACCGCAACGGCACTCCCACAGCGACGGAATGTCCGCCTCGACGGAGAACGGCAACTCGCTGATGTGCCCCTTGGGGCACTGGTAGCGCACGGTCTGTCGCTCGCTGAAGACGATGCCCTCCTCGGTCTCCAGCGACAGCGTGCCAAGGTTGGTTCCTCGCAACGAACGCTCTGCCATCAGTCCATCCCCATCCGCCAGCCACGGCTGACCTTCGTTGTGCCACGGCGATCTATGCTGTGCAACGCTTGGCAGCCGCGCAATGTTCCGCGCCGTCGCCAACCGTCCTACACCATGTAGGACGAGCGGGCGGCCGCAAAGGTTGCGCAGTGCGACTGTGAATTGGCTGACATCGCGCGAGCCCGCCAGACCCGGCTAGACGACTCGCGGCGCGGTGTTGCCGGCCGCGGCGATCCCCTCTCGCATACGCACCGTGGACAGCAGCGCACCGCCGACGATGAAGAAGATGACCAGCGCCACGATCGAGAGCCGATAGTCGTGGAACAACTGAAAGACCAGCCCGAACAAGAACGTACCGAGCCAGCTGGTACCCCGCTCCATCGCCTGATAGAAGCTGAAGAACTCCGACTCGCGCCCGCGGGGCACCAGGTGACTGTAGAGCGACCGGCTCAGCGATTGGCTACCGCCCAGCACGGTGCCGATGAAGACCGCCAGCACCAGCCATACGGCGAAGGAATGGGCCGGCACGAAGTAGGCCGCGCAGACCACTGCCGTCCACAGCACCAGGCTGGACAGGACGAGGTTCTTCGCGCCGTAGCGCCCGGCGACGCGGCCGAACAGCAGCGCACCCGCGAAGGCCACGAACTGCACCAGCAGGATCGTGATGACCATCTGGTTGTCGCTGAACTTCAGCTGCTGCACGCCGTAGAGGCTGGCGCAGGCGATCACCGTCTGCACGCCGTCGTTGTAGAAGAGGTACGCCAGCAGGAAGCGCAGGGTCTGGGGATACTCCCGCAGTTGCGCGAAGGTGTCGCGCAACTGCCGCAGATTGGCGGCCACGCCGGAGTCCGTACGGCGCGTACCGACACCTCGCACACTGCGCAGGCCGCGCACCGGAATGAGGGAGAACACCGCCCACCAGATGCCCGCGGCCGCAAAACTGATCCGCACGGTCTGACTGGTGTCCAGGCCGAGCGTCTCGTGCAGCGTCAGGATCACCAGGATCGCGGCCAGCAGGATCGCGGCCCCCAGATAGCCGAATGCCCAGCCTCGAGTCGACACCCGGTCGCGGTCGTCCGGCGGCGTGATGTGGCACATCAACGCCGAATAGACGATCAGCGATATGGCCAGGCTCAGGTTGGCGATGACGATCAGGGCGACCCCGAGCTGCCAATTCGACCCACTGACCAGGCACAGCAGTGTCGCGGCGACAGCGCCCAGGAACGAGAACCCGCCGAGATAGCGGGTCGGGTGGGCGGACCGGTCGATCACCGGCCCGACCAGGATCAGCAGCAGCGCCGAGATGATCGTCGAGACGGTCAGGGTGTAGGGCGCCAGCGAGCCGGGCGCGACGGCGATACCCAGCACATGCAGGTCGGCGTGGCAGGTCTGGTCGGTGGGCTGATCGGGGCACGCGGCACGGTTGGCCAGCGACGTCAGATAAGGGGAGAAGAGGACGGTGACCGTGACCGTGACATAGGCCGAGTTGGCCCAGTCGTACCAATACCACCGCTTCTGCAGGCGGCGCTGCTCGGCGCTGGAGATCTGCCCCGGATCGAGGTCCACGTCGGTCACGAATGAACTCTGTCACAGCGGCGGGGTCGCGGGTGGCCGACTTCGCGGGAACAGCCTCGGTCAGCCGGGCAGATCCGCGATCAGCCGCTCGTAGAACAGCACACCTTCGGCGAGCGCATCGGTGCCGATGCGCTCATCGACGCTGTGCAGGCTCTCGCGCTGCGCCTTGGACATCCGAAACGGCGCGAACCGATAGACGTGCGGCGTCAGGTGGGTGAGGAAGCGGGAGTCGGTGCCGCCCATCATCACGTAGGGCGCGCATACCGCATCCGGGAACACGTCGGAGGCGACACGGGTCAGGTGCTCCCAGGCCGGCCCGCGCGTCGGGGACACGGGGCTCGGCTCGGTGCGCATGACCACCTCGATCTCGATGCTGTCGTCGTCGATGACACGACGGATGTGCTCGACACAGTCGTCGACACTGTCTCCCATCATGATCCGCAGATTGACGACGGCGCTCGCGGTGCTGGGCAGCACGTTGGGCCCGGGCGCGCCGGAGAGCTGGGTGACGGCCATGGTCGTGCGCACCATGGCGGCGGTCTCCGGCCCGAGGCGGTCGAAACCGGCCTGCAGCAGCGCGGGCAGCCGGTGCGTCGCGGCGAAGGCGGTGCGCAGCGGGGGAGCGGCGTGCCGTCCGAGACGGTCGACCATGTCGAGGGTTGCGCGCGGCATCCGGGCCGGCATCGGGTGTTCCTCCAAGCGCACGATCGCCCGTGCGAGCCGCGCGGTGGTGTCCCACCGGGCCGGGGTCGAGGAGTGTCCGCCGGGGCCGTGCGCGCGCAGCGCGACATTGGTCGTGCCCTTCTCGGCGATGCCGATGGCGGCAACCGGCGCCGTGACGCCCGGGAACGCGCCGGACGCGAGTGCTCCGCCCTCGTCGATGACGCACCAGGGCCTGACGCCGCGGCGGGTCAACTCGTCGGCGGCGCAGGGTGCACAGTCGCCGCCGACCTCCTCGTCGGCGCCGAACAGCAGATAGACATCACGGGCCGGCCGGTGGCCCCGGGCGAGGAGCCGCTCGACCGCCTCGCAGATCGCGATCAGGCTGCCCTTGTCGTCGAGCGTCCCGCGCCCCCACAGCACCCCGTCCACGATCTCGCCCGCGAACGGCGGGTGCGTCCACGGCACGACCTCATCGACCGGCACGACATCCTGGTGGGCCATGAGCACGAGCGGGTCACCGCCGCCGTCACCCCTCCAGCGGAACAGCAGCCCGTGACGTCCGACGCGCGTCGATTCGAGGTCGCGGTGCAGCAGAGGGAACTGTTCGCGGAGCAGGCGGTGCAGCGCCTCGAACGGCGCCGGGTCGATCTTCTCCCGATCCGGGTGCGACACGGTCGGCAGGCGGACCGCGGCCTGCAGTTTGCCCGCCACCTCGTCCCGAAGGCCGGCCGGCGGCGGATCGGCTCGCTCACCCGGGCGACGATCCGGCCGGTAGGCGGCGGTGGCCACGGCCGCCGCGAGGCCGGTGGCGGACAGGCCTGCCACCGCAGCGGTCGTCAGTGCGCGCATCATGCGTGCAGCGTATGCCGATGCACGGGGCCGTCAGAGGGCCAACCCGGAATACAGGACGTGGTCGGGGTCGTAGGTCTGCCGCAGCGATCGCAGCCGGGCGAGATTGGGTCCGTAGTAGCGGGCCGCGGGCGTGTCGGCCTCGAGATAGTTGACGTATCCGCCGGCGGAGTAGGCCCGCACGCGGCGGTGGGCGGAGTCGATCCAGGCCCGGCTGCGGGGGTATGAGCCGCCGCGCCCCACCCCGACATACCACTGCAGGGACGCCTCGTGGTGGCGCCACGGGAAGGCGGTCGAGGCGACCCGGGGCGCGCTCACGTCGCCGTCCAGCGGATCCAGGAGGCCGGCCGCCGTCCCGCCGGCCGCGGAGCGATCCTTGATCGCCTCGACGATCGCGTGCGGCGCGCGAGTCTCGTGCAGGGGCCGGGTGATGATGTCGGATCCGGCGAGAAAGCCGGTCCGGGCCGAGGTGCTGCCACCTCCGAGATAGCGCACCGCGGACAGATAGGCCAGTCGCTGGTATGCCGTGCGCGTCGGAGCGGTCCCGATCGCGCGGATCAGCGAACGCCCTGCCGCCCGTTCGTCGCCGGCCGGCGTGACACCGAGGATGCTGACCGCGATGCGACCGTCGCCCAGCGCGTTCACGTGCACGCCCGCCCACCGGCGTCGCGGCGCCGAGCCGAGCCAGCTGCTCCATCCGGCGACCACGTCCGTCGCGGCGGACGCCGGGAACGTCAGGCTGAAGATCCCCTTCGCCGTCGCGGCGTGGGTCGCGAAGGTCAGCCGAGTGACGAGGCCGATCTGGCCGCCGCCTCCGCCACGCAACGCCCAGAACAGGTCGGGGTGCGTCCGGTCCGAGACACGCCGCAGTGTGCCGTCGGGCAGCACCACCGTCGCGGCGATCAGCCGGTCGCAGGTGAGGCCGTGGGCGCGCGACTCCACCCCGATGCCGCCGCCGAGCGTGAGGCCCGCGGTGCCCACGGTCGGGCAGGTGCCGGTCGGCAGGGTCGCACCGTGCGGCGCCAGCGCGGCATGCACCGCATACAGGCCCTCGCCGGCCCTGACGTCGGCCGTTCGGGTGCGGGCGTGATAGGTCACACCGGTGTAGTGACGCATGTCGAGCACCAGCGCGCCCGATGCCGCCGACGCGCCGATGTAGGAGTGGCCGCCTCCTCGCGGCGCCACCCGCAGCCCGTGCTCGGTGGCGAATGCCATGGCCCGCTGGACATCGGACGCGGCGGCGACCCGCAATAACGCGGCGGGGCGGCGGCCGTCGTACCGGGTGTCGAACAGCAGCTTGCCGCGGTCATACGGGCCGGTGCCCGGCAGATAGACCGGACCCTTGACCGTGTGTGCGAAGCGGACCCACTGCGCGCGGGTCACATGTGACGTCCTGCCGGCGTCCGCGCGTTGCGGCGATGTCAGCACGCTGACTCCGACGCCCGCTGCAACACCGGCCATGGCGATCACGCCACGTCGCGACAACTGGTCCATCAGATCCCCCGATCCGTGTGCGTCTGCTGTTGCCAAGACGCATGACACAGCCTATTGGTTCGACTCGGGCAGCGGCACGGATTCGGGATCGTTAGGCTGTGACGACGCCTGCACGACGAATCGACGGGAAGGACGGCGCATGATGGCTGACCGCACGCGCGGTGCCGGCAGCCGATTCGGTCACTACGAACTGCGCTCTCTTCTCGGCCGTGGAGGCATGGGGGAGGTCTACACCGCCTACGACACGGTCAAGGACAGGACCGTCGCGCTGAAGCTCCTCCCGCCCGATCTTGCGGGCGACCCGGCCTACCAGGAACGCTTCCGGCGAGAGGCCCGCACGGCCGCACGGCTGCAGGAGCCGCACATCATCCCGATCCACGACTTCGGCGAGATCGACGGCACCCTGTTCATCGACATGCGCCTGGTGCAGGGCCGTGACCTCAAGACGATCCTCGCGGGCGGGGGAGCGCTCCAGCCGCAATACGCGGTGTCAATCGTCTCCCAGATCGCATCGGCGCTCGATGCGGCGCACGCCGACGGCCTGGTGCACCGCGACATCAAACCGGCCAACATCCTGGTCACGCCGCGCGGGTTCGCCTATCTCGCGGACTTCGGCATCGCCAGCCGCGGCACCGACTCGCGCATGACCGAGGAGGGCAACGCGCTGGGCTCCCTGCCCTACATGGCGCCCGAGCGCTTCGACAACATCGCCGCGAGTGTGCAGTCCGACATCTATGCGCTGGCCTGCGTCCTCTTCGAATGCCTGACCGGCAGCAAGCCGTATGGCGGCGGCGACGTCAGCACCGTCATCAGCGGCCACATGCACGGCCGGCCGCCCAGTGTGCGTCCCTATGGCGTCGACCCGGCATTCGACACCGTGCTCGCCCAAGGGCTGGCCAAGGCACCCGAGAATCGCTTTCGCACGGCGGGCGCGCTGGGGCGGGCCGCGGAGACCGTGCTGCGCACGGAGCAGACCGGGTCGAGCACCGCGCCGCCGTCCGCCGGAGAGATGCGCACCATCCCGGTGCGCCAAGGCCCGGTGAATGGCGCGGCCCCCATGCCGATGCCGGTTGCCGGAGGCCGCCCGCCGGCGGACCGGATGCCGCCCGGCCCCCGGGACGACGACCGCGGCAAGGGAAACCGCGGGCTGTGGGCGCTCGCGGTCGTGGTCGCGGTCATCGCCATCGCAACAGTCGTCCTCTGGCTGACGCGCTGGGGTATGGGCGGCGAGCCGAGTTCGGCACCGTCCGCGCCGGTGACCTCGGCCCACGCCGCGAACGCCACGACCGCGGCGCCGACGACGAATGTCCCGCAGCAGACCCGCACGCACGAGACGACGAGTGCGAGTCCACCCTCGAGCGCCACGACGTCGCCCACGAGCACCGAGCCGACGACGACGGAGCCGGCCACCATCGCCGCCGGGGCCGGATACGACTGGCAGGGCTGGGACGATCCGCGTGCGCGGTGCCACGTCGACGACCGCGCCATGCTGGTCGCCGGATCCACCAGCTTTCGCACCGTGATCTGCGAGACGGGGTCCGGCCGGTACTACTACCGGGGCTTCGACGTCGACTCCGACGGCGACCCGGGCATCGAGATCGACGACCCCCGGCAGGTGCCCGGCGGATGGACCGTGCAGAACAAGGGCACGACCTACGATCTGGTCGACGATGCGATCACCATCATCGAGCCGGGTGGCGACCGCCACCACGAGGCGGCCACCGCGTGGGCGCAGGTGTCGTAGCGGAGGGCGCCGAACGACCCGCCGGTGGCCTAGGTTGGATGCATGATCATCCACGCGGCCTTCGGTGAGCCCACCGGGCAGGGGTGGGAGCAGATCGGAGAGCTGGGCGTCGCCTTCGGCCTGTCCGCGGTCATCGGCCTCGAGCGGGAACTGAAGCAGCGCGCCGCCGGGGTGCGCACCTACACGGTGGTCGGCTTCGCCTCGGCGTTGTTCATGCTGGTCAGCAAGTACGGCTTCACCGACGTCCTCCACGAGGGCTCGGTCGTGCTCGACCCGTCCCGGGTGGCCGCGCAGATCGTCTCGGGCCTGGGGTTCATCGGCGGCGGCATCATCTTCGTGCGTCGCGGATCGGTGCGGGGCCTGACCACGGCGGCGAGCATCTGGCTGGTCGCGGCCGTTGGCGCGGCGGCCGGTGCCGGTCTGGAGGTGCTGGCGGTGGTGAGCACCGCCGCATACTTCCTGGCGATCCTGCTGCTGCCCCGCGCGGCGCGCGTGGTCAGCAAGCGGGTGGTCAGCCCGTGGCCGATGCTGAGCGTGCAATACCTCGACGGGCGCGGCCTGCTGCGCGGGGTGCTGAGCGAGGTCACCCAGTCGGGGTTCGTCGTCGCGGGGATGACGACGACGAAGCGCTCACCGGCCAAGTTGTTCGGCGCCGACCAGGACGGCGGCCGGGCGGTCGAGGTGAGGGTCCAGCTCGGCGGCCGCGGCGATCTCGAACTGCTGATCTCGGCGCTCAGCGAGATGGACGGCGTGCTGCGCGTCGCGACCGCCGGCGATGACGACTCCGACGATTGATGCGGTTCGTCACGTCAAATCGTCGAAGTCGCCGCGCACCCACGCGGCGTGGCGATCGGCGGAGCGGCGCACGACGGCCGGGCCGTCGTGGTCGATGACGTTGGCAAAATTGCCGTAGATCCGGTCGTAGGCGAGGCGCTCCAAGTGGCCGGCGATGCGCTGCACGACCGCACCCGACAGGGGGATCTTGTTGGGGTAGCTGCGCAGGAAGCCGACCGAGGCACGGTCCGGGTTGGGGAAGACGGTGTCGCCGGTGAGCAGCACGCCGCGTCCGCCGGCACCGCCGGTCCAATGTGCACAGGCGCTGCCGGGGAAGTGACCGCCGACCTGGTGCAGTGTCAGACCGTCGGTGATGTCCCGCGTCCCGCTCCAGTATGCGATGCGCGCATCGGGCCGGCCGACCCACTCGCGGTCGGCCTCGGCCACCAGCACGGGTGCATCTCCGAGGCGGCGTGACCACTCGACCTGCACCCCGAACATGTGCGGATGGCTCGCCGCGACGGCGAGGACGGGGCCGAGGGCGTCGATCCGCGCGGCGGTCGCGTCGTCGACGAAGCCGACCGGATCCCAGACCAGCGATCCACCCGGGGTGGTGACGACCAGGCATTGCTGGCCGATGCCGACCTTCGGTTCGCTGCGGACGCCGATGATCCCGGGCTCCAGTTCGTGCACGGTCAGGCGCTGTCCCTGCGCCGACAGCTCCTCCAGCGTGGTCCAGCGCTGCCCGTCAACCGGCACGTACTGTCGTTCGTCGGCGCAGATGGGGCAGATATCGGGTGCCGGCTCGGCATACTCGACCGCGCAGGTCGCGCAGATCCGCATCAGCTCACTCGCTCTCGTCGGTGGACGGTCGGCAGCGACAGCACCCCGCGGGCGAGGTCGTGTCGCTCACTCGGTGTCGACGGCGTTGCCCGTCATGATCAGTGCGACATCCTGGCCCTTGAAGCGCCGGCCGCTCGCGCGCAGCCACGCCGCACCCGCGGCCGCGGCGGGTTCGACGACCAGGGCGTCCTCGGCGTCGAGGGCGTCGGTCGCCTCCCGGATCTGCTTGTCGGTGACCGTGACGATCTCGTCGATGACCTGTTGCGCCACCGGGAAGCTGTACCGGTTGTCCGGCCCGAGGTCGCCCATCAGCGACGCCGCGATCGTCGGCAGTTCGGGGACACTCACGGGGTGCCCGGCCTCCAGCGATTCCTTCATGGCGGGTGCGTCCTGCGCGCAGACACCGATGATGCGAGCCTGCGGACACAGCTGCCGGACGGCCAGGCCGATCCCTCCGATGAGGCCGCCGCCGGACACCTGCACGACGACCGCGTCGAGCCGACCGAGGTCTTCGCACAGTTCCAGCCCGATGGTGCCCTGGCCGCTGATCACGTCGGGATGGTCGAACGGCGGAACGAACCCGAACCCGTGCCCGTCGGCATATTCCAGCGCGGCGGCGATGGCGCCCGTCTGATCAGGGCTGCTGCGATCGACCTCGGCGCCCAGCTCCTCGAGCGCCTGCACCCTCGACCCGGCGACGGTGCTGGCCATGTAGGCGCGGACGGTCACGTCGAACCGGTCGCCCATGTAGGCGACCGCCCTCGCGTGGTTGCCGGTCGACGCGGTCGTCACACCCTCCAACGGGCCGTGTTCGAGCATCGATCGGATCGCGTTGCACGCCCCCCGCACCTTGAAACTGCCTGTGGGCTGCTCGATCTCGAGCTTCAGATGCACCTGGGCGCCGGTGATCCGGCCGAGGCCGGCGCTGAGACGTATGGGGGTCCGGACGACATGTTCCTTGATGCGTCGTTGTGCGGCCCGGATCGAGTCGATGTCGGGCAGGATCGGCATCGCCGTCATCGGGGCACCACCTAACACGAGAGGACGTGACTCCCTGCAGGATAGTCACACACCGGGCTCCCGGCGTCCGGTGTCACGCGGCAGCGGCTCGACGGTCTCGTCCGGCTCCCGCGAGTAGCGCGACGCGAGCCACGAGCACATCATCAGCTGCACCTGGTGGAAGACCATGAGCGGCAGCACGATCACGCTGACCGGCTGACCGGCGAAGAGCACCATCGCCATGGGCAGGCCGCTGGCCAGGCTCTTCTTGGTGCCGCAGAACTGCACCGCGATCATGTCGGCGCGGCCGAACCCCAGACGGTGCGAGAGCCACGCGGTGAGCCAGAGCATGAACGCCACGATCACGACGGCAACAGCGATGAGCAGCAGGATCTGCCACACGGTCACGGTGCGCCAGATGTCCTGGCGCATGCCGGCGCTGAACGCCGAATAGACGACCAGCAGGATCGAGCCGCGGTCGACCAGCTTCAGCGGCTTCGCGTGGTCGGTGACGAACCTTCCGACGACCGGGCGCGCGACCTGGCCGAGGACGAACGGCAACAGCAGTTGCAGCAGGATGTCGAGGATCGCGCTCGAGCTGATCCGGATCGCCCCTCCGGCGCCCATCAGGTGCAGCCAGACCATCAGCAGCACCAGCCCGGGGGTGAGCACGACCCCGAGGAGATTGGATGCGGAGGCGCTCACGATGGATCCCGCGACGTTGCCGCGCGCGATCGAGGTGAACGCGATCGACGACTGGACCGTCGACGGCACGAGGGTCAGATAGAGCAGCCCCGTATAGAGGTGCGGTGTGAGCAGGTGCGGCTGCAGGAACCGCAGTGCGATCCCGATCGCCGGGAAGATCACGAACGTGCACGCCAGGATCGTCAGGTGCAGCCGCCAGTGCTTCAGGCCGGCCAGCGCCTCGCGCGGGTGCATCCGTGCGCCGTAGAGGAAGAACAGCAGGCCGATCGCGATGTGCACGATCCAGTCGAGCGACGGCGCGAACCCGGCACTGGCCGGAAACACCGTCGCCCCGGCGACGACGATCAGGATGGCGACGATGAAGCCATCGATCCGCAGTCTCTTCAGCACGGCAAGACTGTGACAGAGATATCCCCACCCCGTCCTCCCGGGGTGGGTCAGGTCGCTTTCGGCGCCCGGCTGTGGATAACCCACCGGCGGCATACGTCATGTGACCCATGGTGGGACCATGACGATTTCCAAGCCTGGGACGACCATCTCGACCGACGCGCAGTTGCGGGAGCACTGGGGCCAACTCATGGGTGACTGGGGGTTCGGCAAGCGCTCGATGTGGCTGCTCTTCCTCGAGCGCGATCGCCGTCTGATGCCCACCGTCGTGCCGATCGACGGTCTGCCTGAGGAGCCCGACGACAACTCCCTACAGCACGTCACCGACCTCGTCTCGACCATGCGTCGCGAGCTGGGCGCCGCCTCGACGCCGATGCTGATCTCTCGTCCGGGGCCGGACGTCATCTCTGCGTCCGATCGCCGGTGGGCCCGCATCCTGCTGGCCGCCGCGCACGATCAGGTGCCGCGGTGGCCGGTGCACCTGGCGACGAACGACACCGTTCAGGTCTTCGCCCCCGACGACCTGCTCATACCCGGTTGAGGTGCCCAATGGCGCGTGGCGGGCATGAAAGTGACCACCCCTGGCCGGTCGAGCAGCTCCGATGCGACGAAGGAGCAAGGAGCAGTGGGGGCACCTACCGCATGGGGCGAAGCGCGGGGGAGCGAGACCTGCAGCGTACGTTGCCGAGCGGGTCACCCCGCGTGGTCACCGAGGTCGAGTCGTCGGTGACGCTCAGCCGCCGCAGCGGGCGGCCACCAGCGGTCCACCGGTTCGTTCGTGGACCGCCGCCACCTGGGTGCCGTGGGCATCGAGGATCCGTAGGTTCACCGCACCCGGATCATGGCTGCGCTGTTGCCACACGACGTCGATGGTGGAGGGGGCTGCCGAGCCGATGCGGATCGCGCGGGTCTGCACGGGCCGCTGGTCCGAGGCGTCGAGCATCTGCACCCGGTAGGTTGCCGGGCCGCTCATGGTCTGCGGACGGAACGTCACGACAGCGGACAAACTGCCGTCCGAGACGTGGGTGCACGATCCCGGTGCGGCGGTCACGTGCACGCCGCTGCGCTCGACGGCCGCCTGCGCATGACGCGCGGGTGCCTGTGCCGCTGCGCCCTCGAGCGTCGCGACCCCGGTCGCCGCGCTGCTGGCGCCGGCGAAGGCGACGGCGCCGATCGCGGCGAGCGCCCCGGCGGCGCCCACCGCGGCAAACCGGACCTGGCTGCTGTTCATCGATGCTCCTGGTGACTTGCCGTGAGCTTCAACTGCCTTCCAGTGTAGAGACGCACGGCACGCTGCGCGGGTTGCCGCGACACGCGGCTGATCCTCGGACTGTCGCTCGTGTGGGTGAATCGGCCCGGAGGTCATGACAAGATCGTCCCGTGAGCGATGGAGCCTCGGAGATGTCGCTGGACGATCTCGTGCTGCTGCGGCGGGTGCGTGACCGCATCGACCGTGAATACGCTCAGCCGCTGGACGTC
>CAYPQR010000039.1:0-12916 GCA_964412865.1 uncultured Intrasporangiaceae bacterium | reverse complement strand
GAGGTTAGCGACAACTGGCCCTCAGGTCGCCTCTCGGGGCCGCGTGGTGCCGTCCAGGTCCGTGCCTTGATGTTGCGCGCGGCCGTCCTGCGCGGCGATCCGGCGGTATGCCGCGTTGCGGCGTCCCAGCATCACGGACGCCAGGATCGCCGCGATCACCGAGCCCAGCAGGATGCCGAGGCGGGCGTGTTCGCCGGTCGCCGAGTCGCCGAACGCCAGTTCGCCGACGAGCAACGACACGGTGAACCCCACCCCGCCCAGCACGCTCACGCCGAAGAGGTCGGCCCAGGTGAGCTCGGCATCGAGCTCGGCGTGGGTGAGGCGGGCCATCAAGAAGGTGCCGCCGAAGACTCCGACCGTCTTGCCGACGACGAGGCCGAGCGCGACACCCAGGGTGACCGGGTCGCGAAGCGCCGCGGCGAGGCCGCCTCCGACGACGGTGACACCGGCCGAGAAGAACGCGAAGAGCGGCACGCACACGCCCGCGGAGACCGGTCGCAGGACATGATCGAACCGCTGCCCGAGTGAGGATCCGGTCTCGTCGGAGGGTGCCGTCGGCACGACCAGCCCCAGCAACACGCCCGCGATGGTGGCGTGTACGCCGGAGCGCAGCACGAGCACCCAGGTCACGACGGCCAGGGGGATCAGCACCCACCACGGATGCCACCTGGTGCGCAGGAGGGCGGCGAACGCGACGAGCGGCAGCAGCGCCGCGGCCAGCAGGGCCAGGTGGAGCTGTCCGGCATAGAAGACGGCGATGATCACGATCGCGATGAGATCGTCGACGACCGCCAGCGTGAGCAGGAACGCGCGCAGTGCGGACGGCAGGTGGCTGCTGATGACGGCGAGCACTGCCAGCGCGAACGCGATGTCGGTCGCGGTCGGGACGGCCCAGCCGGCGAGGTCTCCGCCTCCCGCGACCTGTACGACGGCGTAGACGGCGGCCGGCACGATCACACCGCACGCGGCCGCGACGACGGGCACCGCGGCCTTCGCGGGGTCGCGCAGGCTGCCGCGCCGCAACTCATACATGAGCTCCAGGCCGACGACGAAGAAGAAGACCGCCAGCAGCGCGTCGGAGGCCCAGTGGGCGACGGTCAGGTCGAGGCCGAGCCATCCCGGCCCGATGTGGGCGTCCTGGGCGGTCGCATAGGCGTCGCGCCACGGCGAGTTGGCCCAGACGATGGCCGCCAGCGCCGCGATGAGCAGCAGCACGCCGCCCACGGCCTCCTGGCGCAGCAGATCGGTGAGTCGGACGGTCTCGCGCGGCTCGGCGCGAGTCGGCACGGTGCGCAGCATCGGTGGTCCCTTCGGGTGAGCCTGTCTCGACGCCGACCAGACTTCCCGGCACACCAGGCACCCACCCTACCCGCCGAGAAACCACTCTGCACACGCGAGAGGTCGCTCAGGCCTACCGTGCGGCCCTCCACATCGGTGTGAGCACCGGTGCCCCCGGTGGCAACTCGATGGTTCCCCGGACGGCGAAGCCGAAGTGCTCGTAGATCGGCACATTGGCGGGTTTGCTCGACTCGAGGTATGCAGGCATCCGGGCGAGATCGGCACGTTCGAGACCTGCGCGCATCAGGGCCGACGCCGCGCCGATGCCCTGGTGCGCCGGGTCGATGCCGATTTCGCTCAGATACCAGTGCGGAGCCTGGGGATGGGCGGTGACGATGGCCTGCTGCATGCGGCCGGCCACCTGCATTCGCGACCCGAACGCGGCCAGGTAGCCCGGGAGGGGCAGCAATTGCCGCCAGATGCCGGGATACGTCAACGTCGGGGGCTTCCACATCGCCGCACCGACGATCTCGCCGCCGCTCCGCGCGACGTCGATTCGGCCCTGACGGCGGTGTTCCGCGAAGGAGGTGCGGAAGAACCGTTCGAGCCGGCGTTCGCGATGATCCAGGCCGTCGAACATCCACAGCATCTGCGGGTCGGTGGCGAACGCCGCAGCCAGAGCGCGCACGATATCGTCGCGATCCGCCCTTCGGGCGACGGCGACCGTGACCTTCGAGGTGGTGCCGCGTGCGTGATCCGGGCTTTGGGGCATGGACCTCACGTTAGACCGTCGGTCGGGGCAGTCCGCTCTGGTGGCGAACCGGTGTCGCGTGCACCCGTATGGCGGCATACGGGTGCACGCTGCGCCACCCGCACGATGTCACCAGCGGTGCTGGACGTCGATGACGAGACGCTGACTCCCATCTGCGCTTTGGAGCACGAAGGCGTGCATGGGCAGTCTCGCCCGCACGCCGAGCGCGATCGTCGTCCGGCCCTCGAAGGAGCCGGCCGTGGCGAGCTGCCGGAATGTCGCGTAGCCCGACACGTTGGTCAGTTCGCGCGGGTTCGCCGGGCGGTAGGTCGCGTGCCCGGTGGCGTCGTAGGCCGGCGCGTTCACGGTCACTTGCAGGGTGGCACCGCCGCGCACGGGAACGCGTGCACCCGATCCCGGGGCCCTGACGCCGGATACGTATTTGACCGTGAATCCTGCTGTGCCGGTGCCTGATCGGCCCAGATCGACAACCATGCGATCGAAACAGGCATGCCTGCCGGTCCGCACGCCGGTCACCGGGTGAGTGGTCGTCCTCGTCGACGTCTTCGCGAGAGAGCCCCACGAGACGGTGGGGCATGCGGATGCCGCACTGCTGGGTGCTGCCTGGGCGATCCCGACGCCGGTGAGGCCGGCGGCGGCCGTGACGGTGGCTGCCGCGATGGCGATTGTGCGTCGGGTTCGGGAACGAGCGCTTGACGGAGTGTCTGTGGTGAACATGTCGTTCCCTCCTTCCTGGATGTTGTATGGACGCCCCATGAATCACGAGGTTGCCTCCGGCAGAGGAATATTCACGGATATGACGTCGTGCCTCGAGGCTGCCGTGGCCGGTGCGCGTGCAGCTTCCTACAGTGGAGCCGTGCCCGAACTGGTGAACGCCGTGTCCTCGCTGATGTCGCTCCCCGACGTGTCCGAGGCGATCGATGCTGCGAGGGACGCCTGCACCCAGTTGCGCTGGCATCCGGCCCTCCGGCGCCGCATACCGGAGGCTGCGACCGAGTCGCGCGTGCGCGGGGCCAAGGCGTCCGGTGACCTCGAGGGCGCAGAAGTCGACGTGGACACCGTGCGTGACCTCTTCCGGGGTGCGACTCTGTGGCCCGAGGAGCCCGGGCCGATCGAACGCACGCTGAGGGCGGCGGTGCAGGTCACGGCCGAGACGGAGCACGTGGGCACGATCGTCTCCACGGCCCCCGCACAGGCGCTCGCCCGGCTGCACGTGGCGGCGGCCGAGCCGCTGCTGCCCGCCGAGCAGGTCGGTCGCCCCCGCGTCGATGGCGAAGACTGCAGAGAACTGGTCGAACTCGGCTCTGCCGATGTGGCAGCCGAGGCGCGGCGCCGTCTGCAACAGGTCATCGAGCTGGTGACCCAGCACGAGCGGATGCCCACACTGCTGGTCGCCGCGATCGCCCATGCCGAGATTGCGCACGCACGGCCGTTCGTGCACGGGAACGCCCTGGTCGCAAGGGCGTTCGAGCGAGTCGTCTTGCACTCCGGCGGTCTGGACCCGACCGGTGTCGCGGTGATCGAGGCGGGGCGGGCCCGCAAGAGCTCGGCCGACTATCTCGGCGCCCTGTCGGCCTATGCCGAGGGAGGAACGCAGGGGGTGAGGCTCTGGCTGCTCGAGTCCGCCGACGCAGTGCAGGCCGGTGTGCGTGCGGGTGGCCGCATCTGCGATGCGGTGCTCGCCGGGCGCCTGGGTGGGCTGTGACCGAAGTGGCTGGTGAGGCGGTCGGCGGGAGGCATTGTCCGTCAGTTGCGCAGCAAGTACAAGACCTTGATTGCCCCTCAGGGATGGGGTAAACCTGAGTACATCAGACGACGGACGGGAGTCCGACGACCACCGCGACCGAACCGGGCACCCACGCGCAGCCAGTTCACTGTTTGGACAGCACGCATCGGACATCGGTTCCGGGCGGCAAACCCAAGAGATGCACGCCTGGTCACCCGGGTAGGTCACGGGAGATGGCGCCTCACCTTCGTGAGGCGCCATCATTTTGCGCCGTATGCCCGCAGAGCGTGCCTGGTGCCGTCGCGGGAGACCGGCCACCGAGCCCAGGGACTCCCCTAATCCACACCCCAGGGGGCGCGGCGGCCGGCCTCCACAGCTAGTGACGGCGCGCTGGCGCAGGCGGTTCCATCCGCGTTGGGTGGTCGTATGCAACGCGAGCTCACCGCACACGTCATCGCCGTCCTCGGCTCGGGAGGAGGCTCCGGCGCGTCCACTCTGGCGGCGGCACTGGCCGTGAGGGCTGCCGCCGACGGCATCGCCGCCTGTCTGGTCGACCTCGACGAGGCAGGCGGAGGTCTCGACGTGCTCGTCGGCCTGGAGACCGAGCCGGGTCTCCGCTGGGGCGACCTGGCCGGGGCCGAGGGCGAGATCGTGGCGGACTCCGTGTGCATGCAGTTGCCGTCGCTCGGCGACGGCGGCCCGTCCGTGCTGGCGCACGAGCCCGGTGGACCCCGCGTCGACAGCGATCTGGCGGAGCGGGTGCTGACCGCACTGGCGTCCGCTGTCGAGCTGGTGATCGTCGACCTGCCGCACGGCGGCGGATCGGTCGGTTTCGAGGCCGACGACCTGCTGCTCGTCGTGCGAGGTGCGGTGCCGGGTGTCGCCGCGGCGGGTGCGATGGCACGCCGCCTCGCCGATGGCGGCGCGAGCCCGCGCCTGGTGGTGCGCGATGCGGGCCGGCACGGCGCATCGTCGATCGCCGACGCGGTCGGGCTGCCGCTGGCCGCCGAATTGCGCAGCGACGGGCGGCTGGACTCCGACGTGGAGCGCGGCCTGCCTCCCGGCATACGACGACGGTCGCACCTTCGCAGGGTCGCGGGCGACCTGCTGGTGGGTGTGCGCGTCGCCGAGAGCGGGGCGGCGTGATCGCCCCGCGTCGTCGGCGGGTGCGCCTCGTCAGTGCTCACCGGTCCACGCGTGGCGGGGTCCGGCGGTGAGTGTCGGCGACGCCCTGTGGCAGCAGATCCGCGCCGGCCACGAACCGACCCGTGACCGTGTCGTCGAACTGGCCGAACACGATTCGGCCGTGCTCGGCGCGACGAGTGTGCAGCGGTTGCGGAGCCATCTGAATGCCGAGGTCTTCGGTGCGGGGCCCCTGGAGCCGCTGCTGCGCGACCCCGACGTGACGGACGTCCTGGTCAACGGCACTCGTGGCACCTGGATCGACCGCGGTCGCGGCTTGGAGCGGGCCGACGTCGCACTGGCCGATGCGGCGGCGGTGCGGCGCCTCGCGGTGCGGCTCGCGACGCTCGCGGGCAGGCGGCTGGACGACACCTGCCCGTATGTCGACGGGCTGCTGCCGGGTGGCGTGCGGCTGCACGCCGTGCTGCCGCCGTTGGTCGAGGATGCCGCGCACATCAGTTTGCGGGTGCCGCGGCGCACCGCCATGACGCTGGACGAGCTGCAACGCGGCGGATCGATCGACCGTGCAGGTGCCGAGGTCCTCCGAGCGCTGGTGGCGGCCAAGGTCGCCTTCGTCGTCACGGGCGGCACCGGGTCGGGCAAGACGACCCTGCTGTCCGCGCTGCTCGGCGAGATCGACCACGGTGAGCGCATCGTGATCGCCGAGGATGTGCGTGAACTGACCGTCGACCATCCGCACGTCGTGCGCCTGGAGGGGCGCTCACCCAACGTCGAGGGCACCGGGGAGGTGTCGTTGACGGCACTGGTGCGCCAGTCTCTGCGCATGAGGCCCGACCGGCTCGTGGTCGGGGAGGTCCGCGGGGCCGAGGTGCGGGAACTGCTCAGCGCGCTCAACACCGGCCACGAGGGCGGCTGCGGCACCGTCCACGCCAACGCCTGCGCCGATGTGGTCGCACGGTTCGAGGCGCTCGGTGCACTCGCCGGGATGCCGCAGGAGGCGGTGCACGCGCAGCTCGCCAGTGCGATCAACGTGGTCATCCACGTGCGCCGGCTGCGCGACCACCGCGAGGTGGACGAGATCGGGATGCTCGGATGGCATGGCCCTCGGCTTCGCGTGCAGTCGGCCATGCGCCGCGACGGCGGCCGGCTCGTCCCCGGCCCGGCATGGTGTCGCCTGGCGGCGATGCTGGGGATATCGGAGGTCGTCTGATGTGGGCGGCGGCCCTCGGGGTCGCGGTGGCCGTCCTGGTATGGCCGGCCCTGCCCGCGCTCCGGCCCGCGCGGCGGCCGGCGAAGAGGGCGACGGCGCGATCGCCGGCCCGAAGGCTCCGGTTCACCCGGCGAGCCGAGACCGACCTGCACCATGTTGCCCTCGAGATCCTCGAACTCGTCTCTCCTGCGCTGTCGGCCGGCGTCCCGCCCGCGGTCGCCGTCTCCACCTGTGTCGACCTGGTCGCGCGACCATTGCGTGAGGACGACCTGCGTCGAGAACTCCTCGAACTGGGCTCCGCCGCGCGGCGCGGGGAGATGCTGAGCGAGCGGTGGGCCCGGTTGGCCCACGCCCACGACGTCGAGGCCCTGGCGGTGGCGGCGCAGGCGTGGAGTCTGAGCGAGACCCTCGGCTGCGGCCTGCGGGCCTCGCTCGAAACGGCAACGGCGTTGCTACGCGCCGACGACGAACGTCGCCGGCGACTCCGAGAGCTCACGGCGGGGCCGCGCGCCACCATGCAACTGCTGACGCTGCTTCCGGTCGCCGGTGTGGGGCTGTGCGCCCTGATGGGCATCAGTCCTGCGCACCTGTATGCGGGGCAGCTGATGTGGGTTGCGGTGCTCCCGGGGTGCCTGCTGCTGGTCGCCGGACGGCTGCTGGTGCGGCGGATGATCGCGGCCGCCGGGAGAGCCGAGGCGCTGCAGTGACGCCCACGGCCTTCGCGTGCGCTGCGCTTGTCGGGCTCGCCGTGACGCTGTGGCCGGGCCGTGCCGGCAACATCGGCCCCATGGTCCCGCCATCGCATCGGCAGCAGCGACGGGATACGGCTGACGCGCGGGTGGAAACCATCGGCAGCGTCGCCACCGCGCTCGATCTGCTCGCGCTCGCGCTGGGTAGCGGGGTGCCACTGGTGCAGGCGATCGCCGCCGTCGCCGAGCGCAGCGGACCGGTGGTGCGAAGGGATCTGAATCAGGTGGTGGCCGCGTTGCGTTGGGGCGTCGATGAATACGCAGCCTGGGCCGGCTTGCCCGACGTGTGGCGACCGGCCGGCCGGGCGCTGTCGCTGGCGGCCGCCGCGGGTGTGCCTCCGGCGGCGCTGTTGCGCGACGCCGCTCGTGATCTGCGCCGGCGCGAGCGTGCCGAGCTCGACGAGGCGGCGGCGCGATTGGGTGTGCGCATCGTGATCCCACTCGGGCTGTGTTTTCTCCCTGCGTTCGCGCTGCTCACCGTCGTGCCGGCCGTGGCGGCCCTGGCGGGCCGGGTGCTGGGCTCCGTGTGACGGGGCGCGCCCTGTGCACAACTTCGCCGGATGGGGCTGTCCGTCCACATGCACCCGAATCGACCTGGCAGCAAGGAAAAACGCAGAACAGAGTGGTCCTAGAGATCAATCGAAAGGGGAACTGATGACACAACCTTTGATCCGCACCTCCGGCTCCAGGCGCGGGATGGTGTCTGTGCTCGCGGCACGGCCCGTGAGGCGAATTCGCGCCAGGTGGCGCAGGGTTCGTTTGCTCGCGCAGGCGGGCATGTCCACAGCGGAGTATGCCGTGGGCACCCTGGCGGCGGTCACCTTCGCGACGGTCCTGATCGCTGTAGTGCGGTCGGATACGGTGAAGTCCGCTCTGTCGGGCATCATCCAGTCGGCGCTGAGCATCGCCGGGTGACCACGGTGGGACGGCTGCGCCTCAAGACCGAAGCAGGAATGATCACCGCGGAATTCGCAGCCGTCCTGCCGGCCGTCGTGCTGGTGCTGGGAGTGCTGCTCAACACCGTCGCCATCGGCATCGATCAGATCAGGTGTGTCGATGCCGCGAGAGCGGTGGCGCGAGCGGCGGCCAGGGGTGAGTCACCTGCCGCTGCCGAACGCGTCGGCGCTCGGTCGGCGCCGGACGGCGCGCGGGTCACAGTCGGCACCGACGGCGACAGAGTGCGCGCGCGAGTCGAGGCCGGGGTGCCCGGGCCGTTCGGCTGGCTGATGGACGGGCGCGAGCTCGGCTCCACCGCCGTCGCGGCGCTGGAGCAGCCGTGACGACGCGAGTCGCGGGCGGCGGATCGGTGGGCGCCACGCCGTTCGGGGATCGTGGCAGCGCGACCGTGCTCGGGGCGGCGATGGTGGCCGTGCTGGTGCTGTGCCTCGCAGTGGTCGGCGCCTTGTTGTCGGCGGTCGAGGCGAGTCATCGGGCTCGGGCGGCGGCCGACCTGGCCGCGCTGGCTGCGGCCGGCGCGTTGCTCGACCCCGCCGTCGACCGGGCGCCGTGCGCGGTGGCGGGCGACCTCGCGGGCCGCAACGGCGGGCAACTGAGGTCGTGCGATGTGCACGGCGACACCGTGACGGTGTCGGTCACCGTCGCGCCCGCCGTGTCGGCGCTGGGGGTCGCGACGGCCCGTGCCCGGGCAGGTCCGGCGAGTGGAACGCGGGCACCGCCTCAGGCGTCGCTCGCATCCGCCAGCACAGCATCGAGCACCGTGATGGCGCCGGCCTTGTCGAGTGGCTCATTGCCGTTGCCGCACTTCGGCGACTGAATGCACGAGGGGCATCCTCGCCGGCACGGGCAGTCCACGATGGCCTGACGGGTCGCGTCGAGCCAGTCGCGCATGCGGCTGTATCCGCGCTCGGCGAAGCCGGCGCCGCCCGGCTGGCCGTCATAGACGACCACCGTCGGCAGTCCGGTGTCCGGATGGAGCGCGGTGGACACGCCGCCCACGTCCCAGCGATCGGACTGGGCGACGAGGGGAAGCATCCCGATGGCGGCGTGCTCGGCGGCGTGCAGCGCCCCGGGCAGGTCGGCGGGCTCGAGCCCGGAATCCAGCAGGAGTTCCTCGGGCGCGGTCCACCAGACGCCCTTGGTGCACAGTTCGCGCTCGGGAAGGTCAAGGGGATGCTCCCCCAGCGTCTCGCCGGTGCGGGACAGACGAAGAAAGGAGGTGACCCGGCCCAGCACGCGCAGATCTCCGAACCCGACGGTCACCTCGCCCCACCGCCGCTTCCGGGCCGTGCGCACGATGTCGAACGAGCTGACGGAGCGGGCGACGGTGGACCACCCGGGGTCGCCGACGACGACGTGGGCGCTGCCGTCATCGAGGTTGAGCTCGGTGACGACATGGGCGCGTCCCTGGTGCACGTAGACGGCACCGGTGTGCACGGTGTGGTCGGCGCGGTCTCCGTCGACGGTGCCGAGGACGCGGCCGGTGCGCGTCTCGACGATCCGCACCTCCTGGCCGCCCGTGCCGCGGAGCGAGAAGTGCTCCGACGGGCGGTCGTCCCGGGCCCAGAACCACCCTCGGGGCCGTCGTCGCAGGACCCCGCCGCGGGTGAGCGCGTCCAGCACCCCGGTCATGGGCGGCCCGAAGTGGGTCTCGTCCGCCTCGGTCACCGGCAGTTCGTATGCCGCAGCGGCCAGGTGTGGCGCGAGCACGTGCGGGTTCTGCGGGTCCACCGTCGCCGCCTCGACCGGCGATCCGAAGATCGCCCGGGGGTGGTGCACCAGGTAGCTGTCGAGCGGATCGTCGGCGGCGACGAAGACCACGAGCGACGCGGCGCCGCGACGCCCTGCACGACCGGCCTGCTGCCAGAGCGACGCCATACGGCCCGGCCATCCGGCCAGGATCACGGCGTCGAGGCCGCTGATGTCGATGCCCAGCTCGAGCGCGCTGGTGGCCGCGAGTCCGCGCAGCCGGCCCGATCGCAGGGCGGCCTCGAGCGCACGGCGCTCCTCGGGCAGGTAGCCGCCGCGGTAGGCCGCGACCGGGGTGCCGGGCAGCGTGTCCTTGACGATCTCCGAGACGACCTCGACGCCGACCCGCGACTTCGCGAAGGTGAGCGTCTGCACGCCCTCGGCGACGAGTGCGCTCATCAGCCGGCCGGATTCGGCGACGGCGCTGCGGCGGGAGATCCCGTGCGGGCCCTCCTGCAACTGCGGCTCCCAGAGAGCGAAGGTCTGGGCGGCGCGAGGTGACCCGTCGTCGTCCACGCAGGTGGCGTCGAGGCCGATCAGGTCGTGGGCATGGCCGGCGGGCTCGGCGATGGTCGCGGAGGTGAGGATGAAGGTCGGTTCGGATCTGTAGCGTGCCGCGAGTCGTCGCAGCCGTCGCAGAATGAGCGCGACGTGGGAGCCGAACACTCCACGATACGTGTGGCTCTCGTCGACGATCACCAGGCGCAGCGCGCGCAGGAACGACGACCAGCGGTCATGCCCCGGCAACAGGGAATGGTGGAGCATGTCGGGGTTGGTGAGCACGAACTGCGCGTGGTCGCGCACCCACCGCCGTTCGTCGCGCGGTGTGTCGCCGTCCAGCGTCGCGGCGCGTACGCCCGGGATCCCGAGGCGCCGGATCGCGGACTCCTGGTCGGCAGCGAGCGCCTTGGTCGGAGCGATGTAGAGTGCCGTCGCCCCTCGCCCGGTCGGCGCCGCCGACCCGTCGGCCACCGCGGTGAGCGCCGGCAGCAGATAGGCCAGGCTCTTGCCCGAGGCCGTGCCGGTGCACAGCATCACGTGGTGTCCGTCGTGTGCGAGGTCGGCCGCGGCGCGCTGGTGTGCCCACAGCCGGGTGACGCCCGCCCCCTCGACGGCGGCGCGTACCTGGGGGTTGACCCAGCCGGGCCAGTCGGCATGGACGGCGCCTCTCGCGCGCAGGTCTTCGACGTGCAGCAGGCTGCCGTCGTCGTCCCTGCTCAGCACGTCGAGCAGCCGCGCTGGATCGCTCGCCGGCCGCTCGGATGCCTTTGCCTGGTGCACCATGACGCCACTACCGTATGCCGCGCGCCTCGGTCGACGGTTTGCGCCGGGCTCGCGGCGTGACAGACTGTGCACGCACTGAAGAGGGGAACACCGGAGCCCTACGAAGGAGGGTGTGGCTGTGGATCTTGTGATGAGCAGTCGCCAGGACGGCGAGCTGACCATCGCCGAGGTCATGGGGGAGATCGATGTCGCGTCGGCCGCCCGCTTCCGGGACGAACTGGGCAAGGCGGTCGCCGATGCGACGTCGCATGTGGTCGTCGACATGACGAAGGTGCCGTTCCTCGACTCGACCGGGCTGGGTGTGCTGGTCGGCCGGCTGAAGTCGATGCGGTTGCGCGACCTCGACATGGTGCTGGTCATCAGCGACGACCGACTGCTCCGCAGCTTCAAGATCACCGGCCTCGACCAGGTCTTCCGTCTGTTCGACACCGTGGACGAGGCGCTGGACGCCTGCCGCTGATGATGCCGGAGGCGGCGCTGCCGCCGCGGACCGTGGAGGCCCTGCGCGGCGACCTGCGGCGCGTCGGATACACGGTCGGCGGGGTGCGGGAGGTGCTCGGCCCCGTCGCCTCCGCGGCGCTCCATCGTGAGCAAACCCTTCCGGCGCTGCGCGCGACGGCGCGCCCCACCCCTGTGGGCACCCTCGTGCGGCTGTTCTCGCTCGGCGTCCCGCTGCCGCGCGCCCAGGTGCAGGAGGCGGTGCCGCAGTGCGGAGTCGATGGCCTGGTCGAGCTCGGCCTCGTCGATGCCGCCGTCGACGAGGTGCGCGCCCGCTGCGACCTGCGGCCGTATGCCGACGAGAGCCACGATTGGTGGGTTGCGTCCGATCTGTCCGAGATCGCCACGGGCGAGGTGCTCGCCGCCGACCACGTGCTCGGGATCGGGGGAGCCTCGACCACGCTGGCGTCATGGACGCCGCGGCGGCATGCGCGCCGGGCGCTTGACCTCGGCACAGGGTGCGGGGTGCAGGCCCTTCACCTGTCGGTCCATTGCGACGCCGTCGTCGCGACGGACCTGTCGCGACGGGCGCTCGGCTATGCCCGGTTCAACGCGGCGCTCAACGAGCTCCCGGTCGATCTGCGGGCCGGTTCGCTGCTGGAGCCCGTTGCGGGGGAGACGTTCGACCTGGTCGTCAGCAACCCGCCGTTCGTCATCACGCCGCGGGCGCCGGGTGTGCCGGAGTTCGAATACCGCGACGGCGGGCAGGTCGGGGACGCTCTCGTGCGCGGGCTGGTGCGCGACATCGCGGATCACCTGCGCCCGGGCGGCGTGGCGCAGCTGCTCGGCAACTGGGAGGTGCCGCGCGGCCGCGACTGGCAGCAGGTGGTGACCACCTGGCTCGACGGCACCGGTCTGGATGCCTGGGTGATCCAGCGGGAGACGCAGGATCCCGCGGAATACGCCGAGCTGTGGGCGGGCGACGGGGGCCACCGCCGCGGTCGCCCGGCCTACGACGCCATGTATGCCGCATGGCTGGACGACTTCGCCTCCCGCGCCGTCGACCACATCGGTTTCGGCGTGATCACCCTGCAGCGGCCGGCAACGGACCGGCGGCCGTTCGTCGACCTCGTGGACAGCGTCGGCCCGGTCTCCGCGCCGATGGGGCCGGCCGTGGATGCCGGCCTGTCGGCGCGCACCTGGCTCGCCGAGCACGGGGACGCCGGCCTGCTCGACACGGCATGGGTGGTCGCGTCGGATGTGACCGAGGAGCGGTTCGGGCGCCCCGGTGCCGACGATCCGAGCGTCATACGGCTGCGGCAGGGCGGTGGTCTGGGCCGCGTCGTGCGGGCCGACACGGCCCTCGCGGCCTACGTCTCGGTGTGCGACGGGCAGCTGACGGCCCGGGCGGCCCTCGCGGCGATCGCGTCGCTGCTGGAGGTGAGCACCGACGCCCTCGTCGATCGGACGCTGCCCGCGATCCGTGAGCTGGTCGCCGACGGCCTGCTCGTCCCCTGATCGCCGAGAGGCATACATACGGGTCGAGGGGTGCACAAAAAATGTGCACCCCTCGTGCGGTATGTATGCCTCTCGGCGATCAGGTCAGCTGC
>CAYPQR010000038.1:0-13201 GCA_964412865.1 uncultured Intrasporangiaceae bacterium | reverse complement strand
CGAGGCTCCTGATGCCGACCAGCGGCAGGACGATCGTGTCGACGATCTCCTCGAGTGTCTCGTCGGGCAGCGGCTGGAACGTCATGAAGTATTCGCTGCGGAACAGCGCGAACGGCAGGTCGATGATCCTCGGCGTCAATGCCGACGCCTCGACCTCGCCGCGCTGTACGGCCCGCTCGAAGATCCGCTCGACGGAGTTGGGCCGCCGGCCGATCAGTTGTTCACGCAGCTCGGCGGGCGTCATACCGATGTCGTCGGCGTGGCTGATGGCCAGCGCGCCGAGCAGTGCACCCATGTCGCTGCGACCGCTGTTGGTGCGGCGCAATGTGGCCAGCAGGTCGTCCCGCAGATTTCCGGTGTCCGGCACCGGGAGCGAACGTGTCTCACCGCGATGGCGTACGGCTGCGCGGAAGAGGTCCTCTCGGTTCGCCCAGCGGCGGTAGAGAACTGGCTTGCTGGTGCCGGCCCTGGATGCCACGGTGTCGATGGTGAAGCGACTGAAGCCTTCGGCCAGAAGCTGCTCCCACGCCGCGTCGAGGATCGCGTCCTCCAGCTCGGCCCCCCGCCGCCTCGACTTCGCACCGCCGGCTGCCACCATCGTCACTCCTTCGAATCGCCCGTGCCTCCGAGGTTCTCACGAGGGAACGCGAAGACGGGAACCACGGCTGCGGCAGCGATCGCGGTCGCCCACCAGAAGGCGCCCTGGAACCCGACCGTGAGACCGGACGAGACCAATGCCTGGAGCACCACGGCGATCACGGCGGCCCCGAAGGATGCACCGACCTGCTGCGTGATGCGAGTCATCATCGAGGCGTGCGGCATCTGCTCGGACGAGATGTCGACGTATGCCGCCATCATCGGGGCCATGATGATGGCTCCGACGCCGAGGCCACGCACGAACAAGACCGCGCCGAGCCACCACGCGCTCGTGCTCGCGGTCGCAAGAGCGAAGGGGATTGTCGCCGCCGCGGTGAGCGCGAAGGCTCCGATCGTGGTGGCGCGCACTCCTACCCGCGGTGCCAGCGCACCCGCCGCGAGACGGGCGACCAGGGCTCCCACGCCCTGCGGGATCAGCATCAGCGCTGCCGACAGCACGTCGGCGCCGCGCACCTGCTGCCAGTAGAGCGGCAGCAGCACCAGGCCCGCATACAGTGCCGCCCCGGCCGCGAAGAGTACGAGAGACGCGGCGCCGAGCGACCGGACGCGCAGCAGGCTCACGTCGATCAGCGCACCGCTGTGGCGGCGCAGGGCCCAGCCGACGAATGCGAAGAGCAACGCGACACCGACGGAAAGAGGAATGAGCACATCGGCACCGCCGAAGCCCCCGTCGGATTCGACGTTCGTCAGGCCGAGCAGGATGCCGGTCAGCGCCGGGGCGATCAGGCTCAGCCCGACGATGTCGAGCGGCTTCCGGTCGGACCGTGAGCCGGTCTGGTCATGCTGTAGCCACCGCCGGGCCAGGATGATGCCGACCGCCACCAGCGGCACATTGATCAGGAAGATCCAGCGCCAGCTGAGGCCGTTCAGGATCACACCGCCGAGCACCGGCCCGAGGATCGGGCCGAGGGCGAGCGGGACGGTGATCACCATGACCGCCTTGCTCATCACTTTCGGACCCGCGCCGCTCACCGCCTGCATCGCGAGTGTCTGCATCAGCGGCATCATCAGCCCGGCACCGATCCCCTGGAGGGCCCGGAAGGCGATCAGGCTCGTCATGCTCCACGCTCCCGCACAGGCCGCGGAGCCGACCACGAAGACCGACAGGGCCGTGATCCATGCATGCTTGCCACCGAATCGGGATTGCGCCCATCCGCTGAGCGGAACCGTCACGGCGATGGCCAGCAGGTATCCGGTGATGACCCACTGCACGGTCGTGGTCGGCGCGTGGAACTGCCTGCTCAGCGGCCCGAGGGCAATCGTGACGACCGTGGAGTCCAGGATCGCGGCGGCTCCGCCGATGACGAGCGCTGTGAGCGCGCGAACCGCCTGCCGCGGCAGGGCGTCCTGCACAGGCGAAGGTGACAGTGCGACCGACATGTCGATCTCCTCAAATAAGATACTTTCACGATTCTTATTCGAGCCTAGGCGTCACTTGGAAGAAACGCAAATGTTTCTTAAATACTCGGGGGCGCAGCCCGCCACCGAGAGCTCAGACGTTCGTCGAGGCGCCCACATCGTGCAGATGGTGGTGCAGGTCGTGCAGGCAGTACTGCCCGAGCGTGAGCACCGTGAACCGCGCTCCCCCGCCCCGCTGACCCGTCCGGTCCCACTGGTCTTCTCGGACACTCCGGTATGACGCGACCAGGCCGGCCGCGGCATCCTCCAGCTGGCCGGCCACCCGGGCCGGATCCTGATCGGCATAGTGGCCGGACTGCGCGGCGGCATCCTGGTCCCAGTCGTCGAACGGCGGGTCATGGCGGTCCAGCATCAGGTGCAGCCGGCCGTCGAAGACCCTGCACACATCGCGCACGTGGCACGCATACTCCAACGGCGACCAGACCAGTGGCGACGGTCGCTCGTGCACGCGACGTCCTCGCAACACCTGCTGCCACGGTCGCACCGCACGTTCGATCGACGGCGCGATCTGTGGTGCGGTGAACTCCCCCGCCGTGACTCCACATTCGTCGCATCGGCGGGTGATCGTCCAGGTCCAGTCCTTGGTGTCCTTCGGTGGTGACGGCGCCATGCCAGTCAATTTACTGCGACGCAGAAGCCGATTCGGCCCCAGGTGTGGTGTCGGCCACATCCGGCCGGCGCAGGTCGGGCTCCAGATAGATGACCAGGTCGAGACCTGAAACAGCCTGCCGGGCGCGGTGTTCGGCGTCGTCGATGGCACGCGCCACAGACCGGCTGTCGGTCCGGTCCGTCACCGCGATCTTGGCCGCCACCAGCAACTCCTCCGGGCCGAGATGGAGCGTCCGCAGGTGAATGATCGACTGCACCCCGTCGGCCGAGCCGATCGCCTCTCGGACCGTGCGCACGACGCTCGGGGCGGCGGCCTCGCCGATGAGCAGCGACTTCATCTCGATCGCCAGGATGACCGCGACCGTGACCAGTAGCAGACCGATCATGCCGGTGCCGATCGCGTCCCAGAGCGCGTTCTGTGTGGCGACGGCCAGCGACACTCCGGCGAGCGCGAATGCCAGCCCGATCAGGGCCGCGAAGTCCTCCAGGAGCACGACCGGCAGTTCGGGCGCCTTGGCCGCCCTCACGAACCCCAGCCACGACCGCTGGCCGCGCTGCGGGCCGCTCTCCCGCACCGCCGTCCGCAACGACATGCCCTCCATACCGATCGCGACGATGAGCACGACGATCGGCACCCACCACCAGGACTGATCGGTCCCGGGCGCCTCCGCATGGCCCGAATGTGCCTCGTGCCACTTGTGATACGCCTCATACAAGGCGAATAGCCCACCGGCGCTGAAGAGCACCATGGAGACGAGGAAGCCATAGAGGTAGCGCTCGCGTCCGTAGCCGAAGGGATGCTCCGCGGTCGCGGTCCTGCGTGACTGGCGGCCGCCCACGATGAGCAGCAGTTGATTGCCCGAGTCGGCGAACGAGTGGATCGCCTCGGCCAGCATCGAACTCATACCGGTGAGCAGGAACGCGAGGAACTTGGTGATCGCGATGCCCACATTGGCGGCGAGCGCCGCGACGATCGCCTTGCTACCACCCTCTGTAGACATGAGCGAAGTCTAGGCGGATACCGCGGGGCAGGTCACGCGTCACGGTCCAGCTCGATCTGCCCGACCGGCCCGGATCGATCAGTCCAGCTCGAGCCCGAGCAGAGCATTCTCGAGCACCTCGGTGAGCGCAGGGTGGATCCAGTACTGTCCCCGGGCCATCTCCCGCACCCCCAGCCCGAACGAGAGCGCCTGGATGACGGGCTGCACCAGCGTGCTGGCCTGCGGACCCATGAAGTGGGCGCCGAGGAGGCGCCCGCCGCGGTCTGCGACGACCTTCACGATGCTGGTGGTGTCCTCCATCGCCCAGCCGTATGCCGTGTCGCCGTATTGCTGCACCTTCGTCACGACGTCGTATCCCGCCTCGCGAGCGGCCCGTTCGGTCAGCCCGACGGTCGCGATCTGCGGGTGGGTGAAGACCGCGGAAGGCACGAACCGATGGTCGAACGGCTTCAGGTCGCCCGGGTGCGCAAGGTTGTGGGCGACCACCCGTGCCTCGTGATTGGCCACGTGCTTGAGCTGATGGGCGGAGCAGGCGTCCCCCAGCGACCAGATGCCGTCGGCCGTGGTGCGACCGAACTCGTCGACGACGATCCGGCCGTCCGAATGCGTCTCGACGCCGGCGAGATCCAGCCCCAACCCGGCGGTGTTGGGCGTCCGGCCGGTCGCGACCAGCAGCATCTCCGCCTCGATCGACCCGCCGCCGGAGAGGGCCACCTGGACGCCCTGGGCGTCACCGCTGACCTTGGTGACGGTCTCCGACAGGTGGACCGTCCACTGCTCGCACGCCAACCGCGTGAAGGCGCGGGAGATGTCGGTGTCCTCCGCCCGGAGCATCGCGGGCCCCCGCGTCACGATCTGCACGTCGACGCCGAGTGCCGAGAAGATATGGGCGAATTCGGCTGCGATGAATCCACCCCCGACAATCACCATCGATGCGGGCAGGTCGTCGATCCGCATGATCGTGTCGCTGGTGTGGAACGGGACGCCCGAGTCGGCGATCTCGTCGGGCACGACCGGGTGCGCACCGACGGACAGCACGATCTGATCGGCGGTGACGTCATGGTCGTGTCCGTCCACGTCGACCGTCAACGCGCGATCCCCCACAAGGCGCGCCGTGCCGAGGTATGCCGTGGTATTGGGGCCGTTCACGCGATAGTCCCGTCCGCCCTCGGCGATCGGATCGATGCGTCCGAACACGCGGTCACGGATGTCGCGCCATCGCACCCCGTCCAGCGTCGCGTCGACGCCGTAGCGGGCCGCATCACGCACCGTGTCGGCGACCTCGGCCGCATACACGAACATCTTCGTCGGGATGCAGCCGACGTTGAGACAGGTGCCGCCGAAGATCCCCTTCTCGATCACGGCGACGCTCTTGTCGTCGAAGTCCGGCGTCACCAGCGAGTTGCCGGATCCGGTGCCGACGATGGCCAGGTCGAAATGTGTCACGCCGTTCAGCCTAGGACTCCCCGCGACGGCCGCGGCCCGGGGTCCGCACGACGCTCGGGCCTCGCGATCACAGGCCGAGATCTCGTGTGCGGTCACGCAGGTCGGCCACATGCGGAGAAATGGCCGGGTCGAGGCCGAAACCGATCGCCAGGTAGGTCGCGACGAAGTCCTGCAGCGCCAGATGATCGGCCAACCGGACGACGGGGTGCCCCGGCTCGGTGCCCGATTCGATGACCTTGACCCCCGCCCCGCGTGCCGTATCCAGTAGCGCATCGGTCAGGGCATCGCGCCGTTCGTCGTCGCGACCGGACGGCTGCCCGGCCGCGTCGCGCAGCATCAGCAGACCGAGCGTCGGCTGGGCGGGACCGTCCAGGAAGGGGTCTGCGAACACGTCGTCCGCCCCGGACGGGCGCCCACGCACGCCCGAGCCTCCCCCGGCGGTGAACGGGCCGTCGAAGCAGGCGACGACCTGCGACGCGGCATCGGGCAACTCACCCCATGTCGTCGGCATCCTGGCGGTGCGCGCCAGCATCGATGCCGCCCGCAGGGCGGCCACCCCGGTCAGGTGACTGTCGCCCAGCACCACCGGCACCGTCTCCGCGAGTTGCACCGCGATCACCTTGGCCGGGTTGACGAACGCCTCCGACGACGGACGGCACGCCTCGGCCTGCCGGTCGAGTCGGCCGGCCAGCTCCGGCACGACGTCGTCGCGCATACCGATCAGTCCCAGTGACGCCCCGGCAAGCAGCACCGGGGTCAGCAGCGTCCACAGGGAGGTGCGACTCGACGTGCGACCCCGGCCGACCCCGACATGGACACCCCGTGCGGAGTGGCAGATCTCGGCCAGCAGCGAGTCGTCGGCGCCGACGGTCAGCAGCGCCGCACCGCGTCGCGCCGCCTCCCTGGCGATCGCGACGGGACCCTCGGCATTGCCCGAGAGCGACACGGCGATGACCAGATCCAGCGGGCCGACCCACCCGGGCAGCGGCACGTTGCGTCGCACCGTCACCGGCACCGGAGAGCCCGGTTCGGCCAGCAGCTCGAGCACGTCCGCGACCACGGCGCTGCCACCGAGCGCGGCGACGATCACCGACCGTGGACGCTCACCCGAGGAGACCCGCTCGATGCCCGCCTCGTGTGCCAGCGTCGATGCCTCCCGCACCTGTGCCCCGGCCGTTGCCAGCGAACGCAAGGTGTCTCGCGTGTCGTGCTGCGCAAGCCGTTCGGGGTCGTCGAGCAGCGCATCATCGAGATATGGCATCGGCTCAGGCGTCGAAGACTCGGGCTTCGTCGGCCAGCAGCACGGGAATCCCGCCGTCCACGCGGTAGCCGCGCCGCCTGCCGGGCGCACCGCAGTCCCCCGAGCACTGCAGCTCGGGCTCGCCCTCGGGTGTGGTGCCGTCGACCAGTTCCTGGTGGCACACCGGGCAGCGCAGGATGTCACGCAGCCAGGGTTCGATCGAGCTCATCAGACGTTCTCCTCACGCAGACTGTCGCACCAGGCCCAGGGCGGTGTCCCGGACCCGCTCCATCGTGGCAGAGTCGGCCGCCTCCACGTTGAGCCGCAACAACGGTTCGGTGTTGCTGGCACGCAGATTGAGCCACCACATCGGCGTCTCGTCGTGGCTGAGTGTCAGCCCGTCGAGGTCGTCCTCACACACCCCCTCCTGCGCGAGCGCCCAACCTCGCACGCGCTCGGTGGCCGCCGCGGCGTCGTCAACGGTCGAGTTGATCTCGCCCGACGCGACATAGCGGGTGTATTCGGCGGCGAAGGCGGACAACGGCTTCGGCTGGCCTCCCAGCGCCGCGAGCACATGCATCGCGGCCAGCATGCCGGTATCCGCGAACCAGAAATCCTGGAAGTAGTAGTGGGCCGAATGCTCACCACCGAATACCGCTCCGTGCGAGGCCATTTCCGCCTTCATGTAGGAGTGGCCGACGCGCGTGCGCACCGGTCTCGCACCGTGCTCGACGACGATCTCCGACACGGCACGCGACGAAATGAGGTTGTGCACGACCGCGACCTCCGATGCGGGTGTGCCCGACCGCACGAGTCGGTCGATCTCGCGGCTCGCGACCAGCGCCGTGACCGCCGAGGCCGGCACCGGCTCGCCACGCTCGTCGACGACGAAGCACCGGTCGGCGTCCCCGTCGAAGGCCAGACCCACGTCGGCACCCTGCTCGCGCACGGCACGCTGCAGGTCCACGAGGTTCTTCGGGTCCAGCGGATTGGCCTCGTGGTTGGGAAAGGTGCCGTCCAGTTCGAAGTACAGCGGGAGGATCTCCAGAGGTAGCGCGGGCAGACCCGCGGCGTCACCCAGCACGGCGGGGACGGTGTGACCACCCATCCCGTTGCCCGCGTCGACCGCGACGCGCAGCGGGCGCACCCCCGACAGATCCACCAGGCCGCGCAGGAATGCGGCATAGTCGCCCAGCACATCCCGCTCGACGATACGGCCGGGATGATCGGCTCCGCCCACCCCGTGTACGTCCGCGCGATCCAGGGTCCACTGGGCCAGGTCGCGCACCTGGGCGAGCCCCGTGTCGAGGCTGATGGGCCGCGCACCGGCACGGCACAGCTTGATGCCGTTGTAGGTCGCGGGATTGTGGCTCGCCGTGAACATCGCGCCCGGCAGCCCGAGAGCGCCACTCGCGTAATACAACCCGTCGGTGGAGCACAGGCCGATCAGGGTCACGTCGACGCCGTGGCTCGCCGCGCCGTCGGCGAAGGCCCTGGCGAAGCCCGGCGAACTGGGTCGCATGTCGTGGCCCACGACGATCCCGTCGGCGTGGTCGGGCGCTGCGATCACCTGCGCGAACGCCGCACCGATCGCCTGCACGACGCGGTCGGTCAGCTGCCGGCCGACCAGCCCTCGGATGTCGTAGGCCTTGACGAATTCGGCCAGCTCAGGTGTCGTCACACGCCGAAGCCTACCGGTGGCTCAAAGGTCTGGTAACACCCGAAGCTGCGGCTTGCCGGCCGGAGGTGTGGTGGGCTCGGTCTCCCTCGGCCTGCCCGCGGCACGCACGGCGTCGGCGAGCGCCAGCAGGTCGTCCTCCGACGGCTCCGGTTCGGTCAGGTCGACGGCCAGCCGCACCACGTTCCACCCTCGTGGCGCGGTGAGTCGCTGCGCGTGATCGGAGCACAGGTCGTAGGTGTGTGGCTCCGCATAGGTCGCGAGCGGCCCCAGGACGGCGGTCTGTTCCGCATGGACGTATGTCAGTGTGGCCACCGCCGGCCCGCTGCATCCCGTCCGTGAACACTTCCTCTTCAGCATGCGCGCCGCCTCTTCGCCATCACGGCCATGACTCTAGGGGACGGACGTCCGCCGTTGGTCCAGGCACGCCGCATACGGCCCGTCGGGGAATGTGCGGGCGCCATCAGACCCCTCCTGGGCGGAGGGCGGACGCCCGTGGCGCCCGGCCGATCCGACCGGGCGCCTCGGTCGCGAAGCGGATCAGTTCCTGGTGATCCGGGTGAGCGGGCCGGGGGTATAGCCGCCGGAGATACCGCTCAGATAGTTCGCGAAGGCGTCGATGTCCTGGCCGCCGTAATACACGTCGGTCCCCTCGGTGAACGTGGGGAAGCCGTCGCCACCGCCCTGCAGGAAATTGTTGGTGACCACGCGGTAGCTCGCGTCGTCGTCCAGCGGCACACCGTTCAGTGTGACCTGTTGGAGGGTGGTGCCGGAGTAGGAGTACGCGAAGCCCTTCGACACCTGCAGGATCTTGGGGTCGCCGGCGTTCTTGCCCGACCACTGCTCGTTCAGCAGCTGCTTGATCTGTGCGCCGGTGAGGGTCATCGAGACCATGTAGTTGCTGAACGGCTGCACCGTGAACGCCTCGGAGAACGTCACGTCGCCGGGCGCCTCGCCATACGACGACTGGTCGTAGGTCAGGTCTGCGCGGATGCCGCCGGGGTTCATGAACGCGATGACCGGCTTCTCACCGCCGGTGATCACCGACGGGTCGGCCAGCTGGGCGTCCGCGATCAGGTCACCGAGCTGGGATTCACCACCCGCGTTCCGGCCGGCTCCATCGCGCAGCACATCCTGATTGATGTGCCCGATCACCCGGGAGGCGATCGGCTTGACGAAGCCCTGGTACTGGTTGATCAGGGAGGTCTCGGCCGGATCCTTGGGCACGTCCCGGGAGACGATCACGTTGGTGCCCTTGACCGAACTGCGCACGATGTCCTTGGTGCGGCGGTCGTATTTCAGGTCGGTCTCGGTGAACAGCCGCCCGAAGGACGACGCGGACGTGACCAGACGAGGTCGGCCGTCCGGGTCGGGGATGTTGCACACGTACGGCTGATGGGTGTGGCCCGAGATGATCATGTCGATCGCCGGGTCGAGGTGCTTGGCGATGTCGATGATCGGCGAGGACGCCGGGTCGAGCCGGCCGCCGTTGCCACACGTCGAGTCATAGACCGGGTCGGTCGGCATGCCGCCCTGGTGGATCAGCACGACGATCGCGTTGACGCCCTTCTTCTTCAGCACCGGCACCAGCTTGTTGGCGGTCTGCACCTCGTCGGTGAAGGTCAATCCCTTGACGCCCGAGGCGGTGACGATGTTGGGGGTGTCCTTGAGGGTCATTCCGATGAAGCCGATCTTGGCCCCGCGGATCTTCTTGATCGCGTATGCCGGGAGGATCGTCTTGCCGGTCGCGGTCTCGACGACGTTCGCCGCCAGGATGTCGAAGCTCGCGCCGGGGAAGCTGCCGGACGGGCAGGAGTTCTGGTTGTTCGCGCCGTCGCCGTCATCGATGCAGCCGCCGTACTGCAGCCGCTGAATCTCCTTGTAGCCCTCGTCGAACTCGTGATTGCCGACGGAGGTGACGTCGAGGCCGAGCTTGTTCATGGCCAGGATGGACGGCTCGTCGTGGAACGCCGCCGACAGCAGCGGGGAGGCACCGACGATGTCGCCGGCCGCGACGGTCAGGGAGTTCGGGTGCCCGCGGCGGGCCTGCTTCAGGTGCGTGGCGAGGTATTCCACCCCGCCGGCATCCACGTCGCCGCTGCTGGTGAGGATCCGGCCGCCGGATCCGGTGGGCGGTTCCAGGTTGCCGTGGAAGTCGTTGAAGGACAGCAGTTGGATGTCCATCAGCGGACCGTTCGGGGAGTGGCCGTGGTGCTTTCCCTGCCCGCTGCCGGCCACGGCAGGGGTGGTGACCATGGCCAAGGCTGCGAAACCCGCGACGGTGGCGCCGAGCAGACGCCGGGTTCGAGTCGACATGTGAATTCTCTCTGTGAGCACGTGACGCCGGTGGCGTCCTGGACACGTGGGCCCTCCACTGTGATCCACGCCACAGGAACGATAGGCCATTCGGCGGATCCACAGTCGGAACTCCGCCACCTCGAATCGGCCGCAGTCGAACGATCCGACCTCGGCCGCGGCACCACCTGTCGGTCCGTGACATCCGCACCATCAGAGCTAGAGTCGGAGCATGGGAGCGGATCGGCACGGACGAGGTTTTCGCGGGCCCCTCGCGTGGCCGCGTGTGCCCGCGATGCACTCGCGCTCCGCACGGTTCGACGAGTTGGTCCTCGATGCCATCGAGCATCTGGAAGGGCGGCTGGGGCGGTCCCTCGACGCCATCGAACTGGCAGTGGAGGACGTCCCGCCGAGCGATCCCGCTCCGTGGGAGGCTGCGGTGCCGCTCGGGCGGTCCTTCCCGGCCACTCGAACGACGTCGGCCCGCATCGTCGTCTACCGCAGGCCCGTGGAATCCCGCGCAGCCGGCGACGCCGCCCTCGCCCTACTGGTCGATGACGTCGTGGCCGAGCAGGTGGCCGCCATCATCGGCATCCATCCCGACGACCTGAAGGACTGACGGTATGCCGACCACGGGTGGCTCGCAGCCCACCGACCCACCACCCCCTGTGCCCGGGCTGCCGGGTCTGGGCCGCACACCGGTGCTCGTGACCGGGGGCACGGGGACCCTGGGACGACAGGTGGTCGCCGAACTCAGCCGATCGCAGGTCCCCGCAAGGGTGCTCACGCGCACGGCCGACCCGGACAGCCCCGAACAGACGGAGGGCGACCTGGCCACCGGCGCCGGTCTCGCGCCCGCCGTGACCTCCGTGCAAGCCGTGATTCACTGCGCCAGCAACCCCTCTCACGCCGACAGCGTCGACATCGAGGGCACCAAACGGTTGTGTCAAGCGCTGGAACAGCACAATCCGTCGGCCCGACTGGTCTACGTGTCCATCGTCGGCTGCTGGGACAACCCGCTCTCCTACTACCAGGCAAAGGCCGACGCGGAGACGGTGGTGTCACGCTCGGGTCGTCCGCACACCATCGTGCGCGCCACCCAGTTCCACGAATTCGTCGAGAGTCTTTGCCGCCACGGGCAGCTGGGTCCGATCGGCGTCGGGATGCGTGGGCTGCGCTTCGCACCGTGTGACACGTCGTGGCTCGCGGCACGCCTCGTTGATGCGGCGCTCGATGAAGGAGAGTCCGGCCGGCTGCTCGAATACGCTGGGCCCCAGACTCATTCGGCACGCGACCTTGCTGTCCTGACCGCGCATGTGCGCGGTCGCCGCGCCCCACGCGTCATCCCGCTGCCGGCTGTCGGCGGCATCATGAAGGCCTTCGCCGCCGGCTCCAACCTGCCCGGCCCGGACGCCGTGCGCGGTGGCCCGACCTATGCACAATGGCTCTCGGAGCACTGACTCCGATCGCCACGGCGCTCCGCAGCATGCACGCGCCGACGACATCGCCGCCGCAGACGTGACCCGGTCGCTCAGTGCTCGTGAACGATGATGCCTCGCACATTGTCGCCGGCGAGCAGCTCGTCATACCCCTCGTTGACCTGGTCGAGGGTGTAGGTCTTGGTGATCAGCTCGTCCAGCTTGATGTCGCCCGACTGATAGAGCCCGAGGATCTTGGGGATGTCGGTCATCGGGTTGCAGTCGCCGAAGAGGCTGCCGATCACCTTCTTGCGGAACAGTGTCAGGATCGATCCGGGCAGCTGGATGTTGTCCATGTCGAGCTTGTTCAGGCCGGTCAGCACGACGTTGCCGTCCTTGCCGACGATGTTGAACCCCTGCTGCACCACCTCGGAGGTCATGAGGCCGACAGTGAGGATCGCGGAGTCGGCCATCTGACCCCGAGTCAGATCCGTCACGGCGGTCATGGCCTCGTCCGCGGTGGCGAAGGCGTGCGTCGCCCCGAGCTGCATCGCCTTCTCCCGCTTGTTCTCCAGCGGATCGACTGCGATCACGTTCTTCGCACCGGCATATCGGGCGCCCTGGACGGCGTTGATGCCGATGCCGCCGACTCCGATGATCACCGTCGTGTCGCCGGGCCGCACCTGCGCGCTGTTGATGGCCGAGCCCCACCCGGTGGGCACACCGCATCCGACGAGCACGGCCTTGTCCAGCGGCAGATCGTCATCCACCGGAACACACGAATTCTCGTGAACCACACTGTATTGGCTGAAGGTTCCGAGCATGCACATCGCGCCGTAGTCGCCGCGGCTCCCGGTGAACGGGAAGTGGTTGCCCGGCAGGTAACCCTCGAGGATCGTCGCGCCCATGTCGCAGATCGACTGCCGGCCGGTCGAGCAATACCGGCATTTACCGCACGACGGGATGAACGAACAGACGACGTGATCGCCCTCCTTGACCCGGGAGACACCCGGGCCGACCTTCTCGATCACGCCGGCACCCTCGTGGCCGAGGACCATCGGCAACCGGGCCTGCATGTCGCCCATCATGACGTGCAGGTCGGAGTGGCAGAGCCCTCCGTACAGGAACCTGATCAACACCTCGCCGGCCTGCGGATCACCCAGATCGAGTTCCTCGATCTCGATCGGCTTCCCGGGCTCGGAAACGACGGCGGCTCTGGTCTTCATGGGCACTCCTCAGGTCACGATCGATCTGGTACCCCTTCGACTATGCCCCTACAGCCCCGATCCCGCCAGAGCCCGAGCACGGGACCTTCCGCAAGCCGGCTGGTGGAGTAGGCGAGCGCCTCACCCTCGCACTCCGTGCTGGGTGGTACCCCCAGCGCGAGGCAATGGGGGCACGTTATGCATGCCCGTGTTGATGCCGCGGGTCGGCGGCG
>CAYPQR010000037.1:0-13430 GCA_964412865.1 uncultured Intrasporangiaceae bacterium | reverse complement strand
CTGCACCACACCTATTACGGGGCCGGCTCGGAGACCGACCTGCTCGGCCGGGGCCTGATCCCGGCGGGGATACTCGACGCATACAAGTCACGGCTGCTGCTCTGCGTGCTGCTGGCCGGGGGCGCGGGCCGCGACCGGGTCGTCGAGGAGTTCCGGGCGAGGGGCTGACCGCCCCGGCACACCTCAGGCGGAGGCGGACTGCCCGACGCCGAACAACTCGCGCACCTGCTGCGCCGTGTCCGGCCTGGCCAGCACGGTCACCTCGTCGCCGGCGCGCAGCCGCACCGACCCGAGGCCCAGCACCATACCGTCGGCCCGGCGCACGGCGACGACGATGACGCCGTCGGGCAGCAGATCCTCCCGCAGCGCGTGGCCGACGACGGGCGACCCCTTCGCGACGCGCAGGTCGCTGACGACGGCGTTGCCCGAGACGCGCGAGACCTGACGCGCCTCCGCGCGGGTGACGCGGTGGTAGGCGCGCACGATGTCGCTGAACGCGAGGATGCCGTGCACCCGGCGCTCCTCGTCGAGCACGGTGAGCCAGTGGGTGCCCACGGGCATCGCCTCGATGGCCTGATCGAGGTTTGCGTCGACCGGCACCGTCGCGGCCGACGTGTCGACGCGGCGACCGACGGGGCCGGAGCCCGCACGACGCTCCAGGTCGGCCGTGTCGATGATGCCGAGGAACTGCGACCGGCCGTCGACGATCGGCGCACCCGGCACCTCCTTCTCGTGCAGACGGGCCAGCGCGTCGTCGCTCGAGGTCGTGTCGGGCAGCAGCACGCGAGGCGGCGACATCGCGTCGGCGACCTCGACGCGGCCGAGCAGCGGCAGGCCCTGTTTCAGCCGCACCGCCTGGGCCTCCTCGCGGTTGACCAGTTGGCTGCGATAGATCGTCTGACCGGTGTGCCGCACGATCAGGTATGCCAGCCCGACGGCCACCATCGCCGGCGCGAGGATGGTGAGGCTGCCGGTCATCTCGGCGACCATCAGCATGATGGCCAGCGGCGCTCGCGCGATGGCCCCGAAGCAGGCCATCATCCCGACGATCACGAACGGCGCCGGGCTGTGCGAGACACCGCTCAACGGCATCGTCTCCAGCACCCGCCAGATGGCGCCGCCGGTGAAGGCGCCGATCACCATGCCGGGGCCGAAGATGCCGCCGGATCCGCCCGAGCCGATCGACAGGCCGGTGGCCACGATGCGGGCGATGGGCAACACCAGGATGATCCACAGCGGGATGCCGAGCAGGTCGTGTCGTGACAGCGACGCCTGCACCCAGCCGTAGCCGGTGCCCAGCACCTGCGGGATCGCGAGCGCGATCAGGCCGACGATGAAGCCGCCGACGGCGGGCTTGACGATCGGGCTGAGCCGCAGACCGCGGAAGAACCCCGCGAACCGATGGAATACACCGCTGTAGAGCAGCCCCACGAATCCGGCGACGATGCCGATGAGCGCGAACCACAGCAGCTGGATCGGCTCGTCGAACTGGTAGCCGGGGATCGCATACCCGAACATCGGCTGGAAGCCCAGGATGAAGCCGAACACGGTGTAGCTGACGATGGACGTGATCAGGCCGGGGATCAGAGCCTGCGACTCGAAGTCGTCCCGATAGATCAGGCTGGCCGCGAGCACGGCGCCGCCGAGCGGGGCGCCGAAGATCGCCCCGATGCCCGATCCGATGCCGATCGACAAGGCGATGCGGCCGTCCTCGGGTGAGAGGTCGAGAGTGCGTGCAAGCAGCGAACCGAAGCCGGCGGAGATGTGCGCGGTCGGCCCCTCGCGGCCACCCGAACCGCCGGAGCCGATCGTGATGGCCGAGGCGACGATCTTGACGGCGACCGCCTTGGCATCGATGCCCCGAGGGTTGCGATGCACGGCGTCGATCGCCGCATCCGTGCCGTGGCCCTCGGCCTCCGGCGCAAACTTCGTGACCACCAGACCCGACAGCAGGCCGCCCAGTGCGACGACGAGCGGCACGGCCCACCAGCGGCTGAAATGGGCACCGTCCCCCATGGTGCCGCCGCCCTCGCCCTTCGACGTCGGCACCGCATAGCCTCCGATGCCCTCCAGCAGCAGATGGCCCGCCCCTTGCAGCGCGAGATAGAAGACCACGGTGCCGAGGCCGGAGATGATACCGATGGCGACGCCGAGCACGATCCACTTCTGCAAGTAGCTGCGGCGGCGCAGCCAGGCGCCGACCACGGCGCCGAATGACCGGAGTTCGGCCTGGATCCCTGCGGTCCACCTCCCGATCCGCCCGGCGTCGGCGTGGGCGGGGGTCGGAGGCACGGGCCGCATGATACGCCCTGGCCTCGACAGGTCGAACGGCGCGGACGCGGCCCCGCTCGTCGGGGGTGCGGGGCCGCCGGGTGCGCTCGACGATCAGCTGCGATGGTGTCGCGGGGGCCGGTGCAGGTGCGCCGGTCGCGTGACCCAGCGTCCGTGCACCCAGCCGCTGACGGTTTCAAAGCCGGAGCGGAACGACCCGAGCCACGACACCTTCAGGTGCCTTTCCGCCTGGGAGACCACCGGCGTGTAGCTCGAGGCCTTGGTGAGCGGCCCACCGGTCGTGTCGGCGGCGATGTACGGGTACGCGTATACGGGACGCGTCGCCGTCACCGTCCCGGAGCGGTCGACCTGTGACGTGAGCATGTGACTCGGCGCCTTCCCCTGTGTGACCCACGAGGTCAGTGCGCCGAGGGCGTTCATCTGATCGGGCCCCTGCCCGCCACCACAGTGCGCGACGCCCGGAAGGAGGAAGAGCCGCGCGAACTGCTCGGTCGCCCGGAGCCCACCGGAGCGAGCGACGACGGCCTTGTAGTAGCTGAGGGTGCCGACCGGGTTGATCGCTGGGTCCGCGTACCCGGCCCAGAGGATCAGCTTGCCGCCCGCCTTCTCGAAGGCGGACAGGTCGGGGTCGGTGGCATCCAGCTCGCCGTTGTTGGCCCTGGTGACCTTCCTGAACTCGGCTTCGGTGAATTTGACGTCACGATAGGTCGCCTTCCCGTCGAAGGTGCCGGTCGGAGAGACGAGCGATTGCCACGCGCCGGTCCCGATGCCCGCGTCGATGGTGGTCGACTCGTCGTCCCCGGACGCCGGAACCAGCCACGGGATCCAGTTGAGTTCACTGCCGCGCACTTCATACCCGGGGTAGAGCAGCTTGCCGTTCGCCGTGGTCGGGCCCCGGTAGATCTTGCGCACGGCGCCGACCTGCTCCTTGCTCAGGCAGAAGCTCGTCGAGTCCGAGGTATGACCGGCGGGGCACCGGATGCTTGCCGGATCCCAGTCGCACGCCAGCGGGTCGGAGAGGTAGCCGAGTTCCACGGCGCGGCTGCCTCCACAGGCCTTCAGCACCGCGGAGTGCAGCGACCTGACCACCTCGGCGGTCAAGATGGCAGAGCCGTCCGGTGCCGTGTTGGCCTGGGCGTTCCATGCCTCCTCGAACGCGTTCAACTCGGTCTGGATCGACGCGGGTGAGCCGGCGATAATCCCGTCGAAATCCGTCGGGTAGCGCTGCGCCTCCGTGAGCGCCTCACGCCCGCCGTCCGAGCATCCGTCGAAGTAGCTCTCCCTCGGTGGCTCTCCATAGAAGGCCTTGAGGATCGCCTTCGACACCAACGACAGCTGATGCTCCGACTTGTACCCGAACACCGCCTTCAGCTCGGGGTCCTGGAACGCGACAGTCGTGAAGCCGCCGCCCTCGTGTCCTTCATCGTCTGCGGCGACTGCGAAGCCACCGGAGGTCAACTCGTGGCATCCGGAGGCGGCCGCGACCTGAAGGCTGACTTTGCCGCAATACCCGCCGCATCCGTTCTGCAAGTAGTCGCCGGCGTAGCTGTGTGTCGGCAGGTAGATGGTGAAGTGGGTCTCGGGCACAATGATTCCCTGCACCTCGCAGGCAGCCCACTTTCCTTCCGGGTTCTCCGATGCCGCAACGGACTTGGCTGACGTGATCTGGGCGTTTGCACCCCGGACGTTCAGCACATCGATCGCCGCGGCATCCGAGCAGTCCATCACCGGCGTGATACCCGCATCGTCGGATGTGGCAGACACGTTGGACTCGACCGTTGTCGGCGTCTGGGAGTTCGCCAGCGCCGAGGCCGGAACGGAGCCGACCGCGATCGCCACCGACGCGATGACGATCCCCACCACCAGGTGATGGCGACGGCGCCGGCCTTGAAGCACCTCCGGAAATCCTTTGGAACGCAACATTTTTCTCCTTCGAGTGATCGTGGTGTTGCGTGTCGGTGTCAACGCTCGGAGACGGCCTGCTGCTCCGTGACGGTCTCCACGAACTTCTCCTCGTGCTTTCGCCCTCCGATGAGGACCGCCGCAAGCACCGCAGCGACGAGTGCGGCGATGGCGCAGAGGAGGTAACCCAGCGCGTAGCCATCCGAGAGGGCGTGGAACGCCACGTCTTTCAGCGGGTTCGGCGGGTTCGGCACGCTGACCGCACCGAGTGGTCCTGAGTTGACTGCGCCGACTGCCCCCTCGAGCTCGGCCCTCTCGGCACCCGTCGCGTGCTCGGGCAGCGCGTTGAACGTCTTCAAGGCATCCTGCAGGTGCGGCGACCCCGCGATCCTCGCCGCGATCAAGTTGGCGGACTTCGTCAAGGCCACCGCGCCGACGATCGCCGGGCCGAGACTCAGCCCGAGGTCGCGCAGCATGGAGGTCATCGCACTCGCCATACCCGCCTTGGGCGTCGGGACGCTGTTGACGGACACCGTGGTGATTGATGTGACCGCCGTCTTGAAGCCGGCGCCGACTGCGAGCAGCGGCACCGCGATAGCGGCCAAGGAGTCATGGGTTGCCGGGATCAGCCAGAGCGCAAGGTCGCCGAAGCCGATCAGCGCGGCGCCCAGGGCGAGCACCCAGCCGGGGTTGTAGCGCTGCAACAGGAACGGGCTGACGGGGAAGAGCACTGCGCCCATGATGTTCAGCAGGATGAAGGCGACCGCGGTGAACAGCGGCGAGTGCCCCTGGATGGCCGAGATCCGGATGCTGGTGGCGTAGGCGGTGCCGAGGTAGGCGAACATCGCGAGCAACGTGACGACGGAGGTCACCACGAACGCACGGTTCGCAAAGAGATCGAGCTGCACCAGCGGCTTCTCCGTCCGGCGCTCGACCATGACGAACGCGATCAGGAAGACCACGCCGACGACGAAACAGCCGAGCACCGTCGTCGACAGCCAGTCGCCTCCGGCCCCCTCGATGACCCCATACACCAGCGCGAAGATGCCGATCGCGACGAGCACCTGACCCGGGATGTCGAGGGCGCGACCTTCCTTGGAGCTCGAGTTGGTGGCGCCGACCATCGTGATGATCGTGCTGATCAGGGCGAACGCTGCGAGACCTGCGAAGGCCCAGCGCCATCCGGCATCCGGTCCTCCGGGATGGTGAATTCGGGTCATCAGACCGCCCATCACCGGCGAGCCGAACCCACCGACCGTCAACGCCACGGCCCAGGCCGAGAACACCTCGGATCGCGCCTTCACCGTGTGCGTGCCCGCCGCAAGCATCGCGATCGACGTCGGAAACATCGCGGCCGCACCGATACCCGCGAGGCCGTACCCGCCGAACAGGTAGACGAACTTCATGCCGTGCGACCCGCCGGTCGGTGTGAAGAACACGAGCACGGTGCCGATCACCATCAAGGACGAGCCGATTGCGAGCAGCCGCTTGCGACCGAACATGTCGCCGAGCACACCGAAGGTGAGCTCGAGCAGGGTGACCGGCAGCAGGAAGGCGTCCGAGACCCACGTCAGTTGTGTCGAGGAGGGCGTGAGATCCACCTGGATGACGCCCTGGATCACTGCGGGCATCGACAACCCCAGTTGGGCCACCAGTGCCGCGAACACGCACGCGACGAATGTTCCCCTCGTCAGTTGGTGCTTGATGTCCGGCGCTTCAGCTGCTCCCGCGATCGAGGTCATGCAGTGAAGCAAACCACATCTCGACCAAAATTAATAGCTATTTTGTTGATAATTTCGGTCGCGAATCTGGCCGACGCTGCCGCGCCGGGGCATCCTGTCAGCCGTGACCCGGGCTCGTTCGCAGCCGTGGATATACCTGCTGTGCGTTGCCGGCGTAGACGAGCTCCCGTGTGGCGTCGGATATCTGGGCTGAATCGACGTATCGCTTGGTGTCGTCGAAGTAGTGCCCGGTCGTCGGATCGATTCCGCGGACCGCTCCGATCATCTCCGAGCCGAAGAGGATGTTGGCCGGCTCGAGCACCGTGAACATCAGGTCGATCCCGGCCTGGTGATAGACGCAGGTGTCGAAGAAGACATTGCGCATCAGGTGTTGCTCCAACGGTGGTTTGCCCAGCATGTCGGCCAGCCCGCGGTAGCGACCCCAGTGGAACGGCACGGCCCCTCCACCATGCGGGATCACCAGCCGAAGAGAGGGGAAGTCGGCGAACAGGTCACCCTGCAGCAGCTGCATGAAGACGGTCGTGTCCGCCGCCAGGTAGTAGCCACCGGTGGCATGGAACGCAGGGTTGCAACTGGCCGAGACGTGGATCATCGCCGGCACGTCCAGCTCGCACAACCGCTCATACAGCGGATACCAATAGCGATCCGTCAACGGTGGCGCAGTCCACCTGCCGCCACTGGGATCCGGGTTGAGATTGCACCCCACGAAGCCCTGCGAGACACACCGGTCCAACTCCGCGATCGCCGCGGTGAGGGGCTGCCCGGGGCTCTGGGGAAGCTGACAGGCTCCGACAAAGCTCTCCGGATAGAGTCGGGTGACGCGCGCGATCAGGTCGTTGCACGCTCGTGCCCACGCCACGTTGGCGGACAGGTCGCCTTGGTGATGGGCCATCGCCGATGCGCGTGGCGAGAACATCGTCAGATCCAGACCACGCTCCCGGGCCAGCCGCAATTGGTTGTCCTCGATGGAGGCACGAATCGCGTCGTCGCTGATCACCGGATACGGAGGGGCACTGACTCCGGCCCGCAGCGCGTCCAGTTGGGCCTCACGCCACTGCGTATGTGCGGCCGGCACCGTGGTGTAGTGACCGTGACAGTCGATGATCACGACGCCGCCTCCTCATCGTCGGCCCTACGCAAGGCGTCGACCAGGTCGAACAAGGCCGGCGGACCCTCCGGCAGCGGGCCGTGCTCGGCGGCCCATTGCTGGCGGTGCACCGTCGCGGTCGCCATCCACGGATCCACCCCGGCATCGCGCACCGTCGCTGCGGCCTCTTCCATCTCCTCGGCCCGCCGGACGCCGTGCTGGATCGAACGGGAGACGAAGTAGGCCGCCACCTCTGCCCAGTCGGCGGCCGGCAGGATGTTGGACAGCGACTCCAGCACGTCGTCCTCCACGCCGTAGGCGCGTGCCGCGAGGAACGACTCGGTGAACAGTGCCTCCAGGCCCTTGGTCACCACCGACCTGCACAACTTGGTTGCCGCCGCGCGGCCGACCTCCCGCGAGACGACCCGAACATCGGTGAACCCCCAGCCGGCCGCCTCGTCGGCGAACGCCTCTGCGTGCACCCCGCCCAGCAGGAACGGCGATGCCATCCGCTTCGGCTCGATCGGCGACATGAGGCCCGCCTCGACGTACCGCCCGCCTGATTCATCGACCAGGTGCCAGGAGCTCGCCTTGTGGCCAGGGGACGAAGAGTTCACGTCCACGAACCATGCGCCGCTCGTCAGGCCGGCGGCAGCATCGCGTGCCGCCGACACGGACCGTGCTGCCGTCACCGCGCAGATCACCAGGTCGGCCCGTTGCACCGCGTCGGTCGACCCGATGGCAGGCGAGAGCCTCAACTCCCGTGCGTTGCGTGAGGCCACACTCGTCTCATCGGCAAACGCCTCATCCCATGCCGAGATCTCGACATCGCCTGCGCGACGCAGATCCTCGACCATGACCCGGCCGACCTCGCCCAGCCCGATCACTGCAACCCGTTTCCGCTGTCCCATACGCACCTCACCATGGTTCGCTAACAGAATTGTTCATAATTTTAGCTGATAATCGCGTTCGGTCTAGACTGACGTCGGTCACACCGGAGCCGGAGGTCAACTCGGAGAGGGGACAGATTGATGCCCGCCACTGCCAAGAAGCTGCGCTCGGGCCAGGAGGCGAAGCAGATCGTCATACGTGGCCTGCGTGAAGCGATCCTCGCCGGCGAGATGTCCCCCGGCCAACGCCTGGTGGAAGCGGAGCTGATGGAGACCTTCGGCACCACACGTGGGAGTGTGCGGTCGGCCATCGACGACCTGGCCGCGGAGGGCCTGGTCGAACGCATTCCGAACCGCGGTGCCCGCGTCCGGCGGGTCTCGCTCGATGAGGCGGTCTCGATCCTGGAGTGCCGTGCCGTCCTCGAAGGGCTCCTCGCCGCACGCGCTGCCACCCGTGCCACCAAGAAGCAGGTGGCCGACCTGGTCAAGCTGGGCGCCGCCATGACTCGCGCCGTCGAAACGGGGGAGGTCGCCAGCTATTCAGGGCTCAATTCACAGATGCACGAGACCATTTCACAGATCGGTGACCAGCAGGTCGCCTCCGACCTGATCAACAGGCTGCGCGCCCAGATCGTGCGCCACCAATTCCGGCTGTCCTTCCGTCCGGGGCGCCCGCAAGTCTCGCTCAAGGAGCACCTGGCGATCATCGACGCCATCGAGAAGAAGGATCCGAAGGCTGCCGAGAGGGCGGCGCGTCGGCACGTCCAGAGTGTGATCACCGCACTCCTGCAGATCGATCAGGAACAGCCGCACAAGGCCCCGTGAGGCTGACGCCCGGCGCGTGCTCGCACTGTTATATGGACAATATTATTGACAATCTTGTCGTCATCTTCCTACTCTTCAGGAATGACCCACAAGCTCGTCGTCACCGACCAGCCCCGCACCGACCCCGAGATCGCAGCACGCCTCGGCGCCTTCGGAACCGCTACCGTGCACGAGGCAATCGGCCGGTCCGGCTATCTGGGGCCGGCACTGCGTCCGGCCTGGCCCGGGGCCCGAATCGGTGGCAACGTGGTCACGGCGTTGTGCTGGCCGGGCGACAATCTGATGATCCACGTCGCGGTCGAGCAGTGCCGTGAGGGAGACGTGCTGGTCGTGGCGACCAACTCTCCCAGCACCGACGGCCTCTTCGGAGAGCTGTTCGCAACCGCGCTGCGCCATCGCGGGGTGCGTGGCGTGGTGCTCGGATGCGGGGTGCGCGACGTGGCCGAGCTGCGCGCGATGGAGTTCCCGGTCTGGTCGGCCGCCGTCAGCGCCCAGGGCACGGTCAAGGAATCCGCGGGCAGCGTCAATCTGCCCGTGGTGCTGGGCGGGCAGGTCATAACCCCCGGTGATGTGATCGTCGCGGACGACGACGGGGTCGTCTGCGTGCCGCGCTCGCAGGTCGACGATGCACTCGTCGCGTCGCAGGCGCGCGAGGACAAGGAAGCCGCTTCCCGGGCCGCGTTCCAGGCGGGCCAACTCGGTCTCGACCGTTATGGATTACGCGACCGGCTCGCCGACTTCGGCATCACCTACGTTCGTCACCAGGATCTGCGTTGAGCGCCGACGGCATCCGGTGCACCTGGATGCGCGGCGGCACCTCGAAGGGAGCCTTCTTCGTCCCCGGCGATCTGCCCGCGGACCCGGGGGAACGTGACGAGCTGCTCATGCGCATCATGGGGACACCGGACCCACGTCAGATCGACGGCATCGGCGGGGCGACGTCGCTGACCAGCAAGGTCGCCATCGTCTCTCCGTCGACCGACGACGCAGCCGACGTCGAGTATCTCTTCTTGCAGGTCGGCGTCGACCGCCCGATGGTCTCCGACCGGCAGAACTGTGGCAATATCCTTGCCGCGGTCGGGCCGTTCGCGGTCGAGCGCAGGCTGGTGCCGGCGGGCCATGAGCGGACCTCGGTGCGCATCCGGATGGTCAACTCCGGCAGCATCGCCGTATCGACCTTTCCCACCCCCGGAGGCACACCGCAGTATGCCGGCGACGCCCGCATATCCGGCGTTCCGGGAACGGCGGCACCCATCGCCATCGCCTTCACCGACACAGAGGGGTCGGTGACCGGTGAGCTCTTCCCGACCGGTCATGTCATCGACGACATCAACGGCCTCGAGGTCACCTGCATCGACAACGGCATGCCGGCCGTCGTCGTGAACGCGCATGCCCTGGGGCTGACCGGTGAAGAAGGCTACGAGGCACTGCTCGCCGACACATCACTGCAACAGCGCATCGACGACATCCGATGCCGTGCCGCCGCGTTGATGGGGCTCGGGGACGTCAGCAACTCCTCGATCCCCAAGACGATGGCCGTCTCCGCACCTCGCGATGGTGGCGACCTGCGCATCCAGTCATTCATACCGGTCATGCCCCACCAGTCGATCGGTGTGCTGGCGGCAATCAGCGCGGTCACCGCGGCTCGGCATCCGGCCGGCACCGCACATCATCTGGCGCAGTCCTGGCCCGCCGAGCACTCGACCATCACGGTCGAACATCCGAGCGGCCAGATCCTCGTCGACGTCGCCGCAGGTATGGACGACGGCACGTTCACCGTGCAGCACTCCGGCGTGATCCGCACGGCCCGCAAGCTCTTCGACGGTGTCGTCTTCCCGACCGCCGCCGTCCCCTCATCCACGACACAGGAGAATCCCGATGCCGCTCGGTCATGAAGTCGCGCACCTGTCCCACCTGCACCTGAACACGCCCGTCCTGGAAGAGAGCGTGGCGTTCTTCGTCGACTATCTCGGCCTGAGCATCGTTGGCGAGGAGCCGGACGGCAGCGTGCATCTTCACGCGTTCGACGACTACGAACATCACACCATCACGCTCTCCGGGCACGAGACGTCCGGGATCCGGCGCACCCACCTGCGCGCGTCGAGCCCCGAAGCGCTGCAGCGCCGCGTCGCCGCCTTGCAGGCGACGGGGCGCGGCATCGGCTGGGTGGACGGCCCCACGGGCTACGGCCCGACCTACCTCTTTCACGACCCGGATGGTCACGAGATCGGGATCTATTGGGAGTCCGAGCGATTCGCGCCTGACCCTGACTCGGCTCCGGCTCTGAAGAATCAGTCGGCGCCCTATCCGGGCCGCGGTGTCTGCGTCCGGAGGCTGGACCACATCAACTACTTGGGTGTGGATGTCGAGGCCAACCGCGACTTCCTCCGCGACGAGCTCGGCGCCCTGGTCACCGAGCAGATCGTGCTGGACTCCGGCGCCATCGCAGGGAGCTGGACGACCTTCACCAACAAGGGATATGACGCGGTCTACACCCGTGACAGCACCGGCACCAAGGGACGGCTACACCACATCGCGTTCGCCGTCGACACCCGCGCCGACATCCTGCGCGCCGCGGACATCGCTCTTGAACAAGGCGTCTTCATCGAGACGGGACCGCACAAGCACGCCATCCAGCAGACGTTCTTCCTCTACGTGTATGAGCCCGGTGGCAATCGCATCGAACTGTGCAACGCCGGCGCGCGCCTCGTCCTCGACCCCGACTGGCAGCCCATCAACTGGAGTGAGGCTGAACGCGCCAAGGGTCAGGCCTGGGGTCTGCAGACCATCGCCAGCTTCCACACCCACGGCACGCCGCCCGTCGATGAGACGGATCAGCTCAGGGCGTAGTCGACCACCACGGCAGCGTGGTCGCTCCAGCGCGAGGCGTAGTCGGCGGCACGCCCGACCCACGCGTCGGTCACGAGCTCGGCCAGGTCGGGGGTGACGATCTGGTAGTCGATGCGCCATCCGGCGTCGTTGTCGAACGCCTTGCCCCGCCACGACCACCAGGTGTAGGGGCCGGGCACCTCGCCGGCGTGCCGCCGCGCGACGTCGACCCAGCCGTCGTCGAACCATCGCGTGAGGTAGGCCTGCTCCTCGGGCAGGAAACCGGCCTTGCCGCGGTTGCCCTTCCAGTTCTTCAGGTCGAGGTCGCGGTGGCAGATGTTGAAGTCGCCGGTGATGACCGTCCGTCCGTCGCGGCGCAGCGCCCGCATGCGCTCGGTGATCGCCTCGAGGAACGCGTATTTGTCCTGCTGCTTGTCGGTGCCCGCCTCGCCCGTGTGCACGTATGCACTGACGACCGTCACCGGCCCGGCCGGAGTCTCGACGCCGACCTCCAGCCATCGTCCGGCTCGCTCGTAGTCGGTGAGCCCCGACTCGCGCGCGGCGATCGGGTGCGGCGACAGGACGGCCACTCCGGCGCGGCCCGCCTGCTCCGCGTCGTGCAGCGCCACGCCCCAGTCGGCGAACTTGGTGCCGTCGAGCGCACGGGTCAGCTGGTCGGGGGTCGCGCGGACCTCCTGCAGCGCAATGACGTCGGCGTCCTGCTCGGCGAGCCAGGTGAGGCCGTCACGGCGCACGGTCGCGCGGATACCGTTGACGTTCGCGGTGATCAGTCGCATCGCGTCATTGTCGCCGAAGCCTCTGACACGGCGACGGGCGGGTCGCAGCTACTTCTGTCGCGGCACGCGCCCCATCAGATAGAACTCCTCGTTGGGCATCAGTCGCGTCGTGCTCGCGATCCGGTTGCTCAGGCCGTAGAACGCCGCGATCGAGGCGATGTCCCACGCGTCCTCGTCATCGAACCCGTGCTCGCGCAGCGCGGCGAAGTCCGCATCATCCACCTCGTCGCTGGCCGCGTTGACCTTGTGCGCAAAGGCGAGCATCGCCTTCTGCCGCTCGCTGATGTCCGCCGTACGGTAGTTGGTGGCCACCTGGTCGGCGATCAGCTTCTTCTTCTCGTAGATGCGCAGCAGCGCGCCGTGCGCGACGACGCAGTAGGTGCAGTTGTTGGCTCCTGAGACGCTCGTGACGATCATCTCGCGATCGCCCTTGGACAGGTGCGCCTCCTCCCGCGTCATCAGCGCCTCGTGATAGGCGAAGAATGCACGGAACTCGGCCGGACGCCGGGCGAGCAGGAGAAACACGTTGGGCACGAAACCCGACTTCTCCTGCACCTGCTCGATGGCCTCACGGATGTCGTCCGGCACGTCCTCGATCTGGGCGTATGGGTAGCGCGGCTGCATACGACGAAGTGTTCCACAGCCGAGCGGGGCGCGGACCGGTCTCAGCTGGCGAGCGCGGACCCCAGCCCGATCAGCACGAGCGTCAGGACGCCCAGGCCGGCACGCAGGAAGGTGGCCCGGCGAGACTCGCGCGCGACCCGCGCGGCCAGTGCGTCATCGTGCTGCTCGACCAGCTGCCGGCGCATCCGGGTCATCGCGCGAGCCTGCAGCATGCCGATGATCAACGCGATGACCAGCACCGCTGCCACGGCCACGGTCACCCAGGCGGTGGCACCCCAGCTGATCTGACTCATCAGCCCCGCACCGGTGCCGAGGGCCACGATCAGCGCCGAGGTGCCGATCACGCCGTAGAACCTGCCGAGCGTGCGGAAGAAGATCACGCGGTCCGCCGGCGCGAGCTCCCTGGTCGCCACTCGGGCGATGATGGGCAGGACCGTGTATC
>CAYPQR010000036.1:0-13463 GCA_964412865.1 uncultured Intrasporangiaceae bacterium | reverse complement strand
CCTTCGAGATCCCCGCGCTGCACGAGACCCTCGAGACGATCCGGTCGTCGCTGGATGAGTGGCGCACCCTGGTCGTATGCCGTGACGGGCGGATGGTCGCGTCGGTCCGGGGCCGGCTGGACGGCTCCGCCTGGCACATCGGCCGGCTCATGGTCGCCCCCGACCTGCAGGGACGGGGACTCGGCCGGGCACTGCTACAGCACGCGCAGGACACCGCGCCCGTGGAGGCGACGTCGTTCACCCTCCACACGGGAGCCCGCAGCCGCGGAAATCAGCGGTTCTATCGCAAGGCCGGATTCCGCCTTGCGCCCTCGGACGTGCCCGGTGCCGTCACCTTGACCAAGCCGCGGAGCGGACAGACCCGTCCGGGAGCGACCGATTTCTGATCCGGCCGGGTGATCTGGCAGAATTGGGCACTGCGCTTCGCACCAGCCCGACCCCCGCCACAGGGGGAGTGGACGGCGCGGGATCCGAACTCCTCGAGATTCGTCCCCGTCACCATGCGGTCGGCACACGACGCGCACACCAGATCACGTGATGGTGGCGACCTGTGGCGCCACGAGGAAGTAGCTGACGATGCACAAGTTCGATGACATCGACGCCGCGAGCAAGCGGACCGACATTCCAGAGTTCCGCGCCGGCGACACGGTCAAGGTCAACGTGAAGGTCATCGAGGGCAGTCGCTCTCGTGTGCAGGCCTTCCAGGGCGTCGTCATCCGCCGGCACGGCGGAGGCATCGGCGAGACCTTCACCGTCCGCAAGATGAGCTTCGGTGTCGGCGTCGAGCGCACCTTCCCGCTGCACGCTCCGACGATCGACTCGATCGAGGTCGTGACGCGTGGTGACGTGCGCCGCGCGAAGCTGTACTACCTGCGCGAACTGCGCGGCAAGGCCGCCAAGATCAAGGAGAAGCGCGAGCAGCCGGCCGGCAAGGCCTGAGCGCTCCCACCGTGCTACAAGGCGACGATGCCGTGACCCGATCAAAGGTCACGGCATCGTCGCCTTCTCGTCGTCGCCGGCTGCTGATCATCCTGCTGCTGGCGGTCGCGCTGGTCATCGTGGCGCGCGGCGTCTTCTTCGAGACGTTCACGGTGCCGTCCGGGTCGATGGAACCGACTCTGCGCCCCGGCGACCGGATCGTGGTCTGGAAGTTCGGCGACCATCCGGTGCGGCGGGGCCAGGTGATCGTCTTCAACGGCACCGACGCCTTCGACCTGAGTGACGACCGATCGGGCAACGCGGTCATCGGCGCGCTGCGGTCGGTCGGCGACGCCGTCGGGTTCCGCACCGGCGAGGTCGACTTCGTCAAGCGTGTGATCGGTCTGCCCGGTGAGACGGTTTCGGTGAACAAGAAGGGCGTGCTGCGCGTCGACGGCACGGTGATCCACGAGCCATACCTGCCACACGGTATGAAGGCGAGCAACGTGCCGTTCCATGTGACCGTGCCGAAGGGGAGGCTGTTCGTGATGGGGGACAATCGGCCAAATTCGCAGGACTCGCGCAGCCATCTCGGCAGCCCCGGAGGGGGCACTGTCCCGATGGACGACGTCATCGGCACGGTGGTCTTGCGCTACTGGCCCATAGGTTCATGGGGGAGACTCCCGTCGTGACGACAGGACACGATCGCTATCGGCTCCCGGAACCGGGCGGGCAACCCGATGAGCGGGGTCGGCACGAGGCGTCGGGCGGCGAGGAGTCACGAGCGGCGGGCGTCTCGCGCGCCCTGCTGATGCTCGGGCGCGAACTGACGATCGTCATCGCCGTCGCACTGGTCCTGTCGCTGGTGATCAAGACGTTCCTCGTGCAGCCCTTCTGGATCCCCTCCGGTTCGATGAGCAACACGCTGATCGACGGCGACCGCGTCATCGTCAGCAAGCTGACTCCCGGCCCGTTCGACCTGCACCGAGGCGACGTCGTCGTCTTCACCGACCCTGGTGGGTGGCTGCCGCATTCCGCCGTGCAGCACGGCCCGCTGGTGAAGGCCCTGCAATTCGTCGGCCTGTATCCGGCCGGTGACAACCACCTGATCAAGCGGGTCATCGGGTTGCCGGGCGACCATGTCCAATGCTGCACCGCGGACGGCAGGGTCACCGTCAACGGCACACCGCTCGAGGAGCCCTACCTGCACCCGGGCGATCCGCCCAGCATGAAGCGCTTCAACATCACGGTGCCCGCCGGCAAGGTGTGGGTGATGGGAGACCACCGGAGCAACTCGGGCGATTCCCGCTATCACGACGACGGCACCGGGCGGACCGGGTCGGTGCCCATCGACGACATCACCGGCCGCGCTGTTGCTATCGTCTGGCCGATAAGCCGGGTGTCGTGGTTGTCCGACTACTCTCAGGTTTTTGACAAGGTGCCAGACCATGATCGGGGGTCCGTGCACAACGCAGGGAAAGGGGTCCGGTGAGCGAACAGGACGGTGATCGGCGCGCGGCCGAAAGCGGTGGACGAACCGAGAGCGGCGGACGAACCGACGGACAACTGGCACCGGGGGAGGCGCCCGCACGCAAGCCGCCCGCCCCGGCGAAGTCGCGCAGATCGTTCCTGCGTGAGATCGCGACGATCGTGGTCATCGCGCTCGCGCTGTCCTTCCTCGTCAAGACGTTCGTGGCGCAGCCCTACTCCATCCCGTCACGGTCGATGGAGAACACGCTGTTGCCGGGTGATCGCATCATCGTCAGCAAGTTCACACCGCAGCACTCGCCGCTTCACCGCGGTGACGTGATCGTCTTCACCCGGCCCACGAGCTGGGGGCCGGATCCTGCGCCGCAGCCGGGCGCGGTGCGCCGCGGCATCAACGATGCCCTGGTCTTCATCGGGGTGCTGCCCGGCGGCGGCGAGCATCTGGTCAAGCGCCTCATCGGACTGCCCGGCGACCACGTCAAATGCTGCACCGCCGACGGCAGCGTCACCGTCAACGGCGCACCCATCCACGAGCCCTACATCAAGCCGGGTAACGTGCCGAGCAGTATGCCGTTCGACATCACCGTCCCGAAGGGCAAGGTCTGGGTCATGGGCGACAACCGCGGCGACTCCGCCGACTCGCGGGTGCACGGCGACGGCCGGACCGGGTCGGTGCCCATGGACGACATCAGCGGTCAGGTGGTCGCGATCGCGTGGCCGATCAGCCGGATCGGATCGCTGAAGAGCTACCCGCAGACGTTCGCGAAGGTGCCTGACCCGAAGTGATGCCCTTCTTCGCCCGCCGGCACGCCGTGAGGGCCGCGACATGACCGCCCGCCCGTCGTTGCGCGTGGAGCGCACCCTGCAGCGGCAGGGCTACCCGGTCCTGGCCGGTATGGACGAGGTGGGCCGCGGGGCGCTCGCCGGCCCGGTCTCCGTCGGCGTCGTCGTCATCACCGAGGCGACGCGCAGCGCGCCCGTCGGGGTGCGGGACTCCAAGCTGCTCACCGCGCAGGCGCGGGAGCGCCTGGTGCCGCTGCTGCGCCGGTGGGCCACCGCATACGCGGTAGGGCACGCGTCTGCGGCGGAGATCGACGAGTTCGGCATCATCGCGGCGCTGCGCACGGCCGGGCGTCGTGCGCTCGGGCAGCTCGGCATCCGGCCCGACCTGATCATCCTGGACGGCAGTCACGACTGGCTGACCTCGCCGCAGGAGCAGGGGCTGCTGGCGTTCGCCGAGGACTCCGAGGCGTTGCCACCGGTGCAGACGATCGTCAAGGCCGACATGAAGTGCTCCAGTGTCGCCGCGGCCAGTGTGCTGGCCAAGGTGGAGCGCGACGGCATCGTCACCGGCTACCACGAGCGATTCCCCGCATACGGCTGGGCGGCCAACAAGGGGTATTCCGCACCCGACCATCTGCACGCGCTGGAGGCCCTGGGACCATGTGAACTGCACCGGCGCAGCTGGAGGCGTTGCCATCCTCCGGAAACGGGGCACGATGGTGGTGTGAGTTGCGATCCGGACGACGTGGCGCAGTTCGACGTGAAGGAGTCCTCATGAGCGCCGAAGACCTGGAGCGTTACGAGACCGAGCAGGAGCTTGCGCTCTATCGGGAGTATCGCGACGTCGTGGGGTTGTTCACCCACGTCGTGGAAACGGAGCGGCGGTTCTACCTGTGCAACGACGTCGACGTGCTGGTGCGTGGTGAGGGCTCCGAGGTGTTCTTCGACGTGCGGATGAACGACGCCTGGGTGTGGGACGTCTATCGGCCCGCCCGGTTCGTCAAGAACGTGCGGGTCATCACCTTCAAGGACGTCAACGTCGAGGAGCTGCCCGCCCGCGAGATCGAGCTGCCGGAGTAGCGCTCCGGCGTCATCCACATCCCCCCGCCCGTGGCGTGCGCTGTGCACACCGCGGGCGGTTCGGCCGTCATGGGGCGCCGGCTGCGGCAAGGCTGCTGCGTGGAGGTGATGGGAGTGACCCACGTGAGGCAGCCGGCCGGCCGGTCGGGAGGAGGCGGGGATCCGCGCCACGAACTGGGGCGTGAGGGGGAGGATCTCGCCAGTGACTACCTGCGGGCTCAGGGCCTGGTCATCGTCGAGCGCAACTGGCGGTGCCGCGACGGCGAGATCGACGTCGTCGCGCTGGACGAGGAGTCCGACACCCTGGTCATCGTCGAGGTCAAGACGCGCAGGTCGAGCGCGTTCGGTTCACCGCTGGAGGCAGTGACGGCCGCGAAGGCCGGCCGGTTGCGGCGACTCGCCTCACGGTGGCTGATCGAGCATCCGATCGGGGTGAGCCGGGTGCGCATCGACGTCATCGGGGTGCTGGCTCCGCGCCGGGCCCGCGCGCACATCACACACGTGCGGGACGTCACCGCATGACCCTGGGACGCACGAAGTCGGTGGCCGTCAACGGCATCGAAGGGCAGGTGGTGCAGGTCGAGGCCGACGCCGCGAGCGGATTGCCGGCCTTCGTGATCAGCGGGATGCCCGACACGGCGTGCAAGCAGGCGCCCGACCGCATCAGGGCGGCGGCCGGCAACTGTGAGTTGAAGCTGCCTGCGCAGCGTCTGATGGTGAACCTGTCGCCGGCCGCGCTGCCCAAACACGGATCGAGCTTCGATCTCGCGATCGCCGTGGCGGCACTGACGACGTCCGGGGTCATCGACACGGCCCTGGTGGCCGATGTGGTGCACCTCGGGGAGCTGGGCCTCGACGGCTCCGTACGCGCCGTCCCTGGGGTGCTGCCCGCGGTGCTGGCGGCCGCGGAGGCGGGAGTGCGGCAGGTCGTGGTGCCGGCGGCCAACGCGGCAGAGGCGACACTGGTGCCCGGGGTCGAGGTCGTTCCCGCGTCGAGCCTCGGTGAGCTCGCCGCGCGCTACGACCTGTTGCATCGCCGCCGCCCCGTGCCCGAGATCATGATTCCCAGCCCGGCTGAGGAAACACCGCCGGCGCTTCCCGACATGGCCGACATCGCGGGTCAGCATGAGGCGCGCTACGCGATCGAGGTGGCGGCCGCGGGCGGCCACCACATGACGATGATCGGGCCACCGGGTGCCGGCAAGACGATGCTCGCGGAGCGACTCGCGGGCATCCTGCCTCCGCTCGAGCGGGACGCGTCACTGGAGGTGACGGCGATCCACTCGGTGTTGGGCGCGCTGACAGATCGCGTCCTCATCGAGCGGCCACCGTTCGTGGCCCCGCACCACGGGGCCACGATGCCTGCGGTGATCGGGGGTGGATCGGGAAGGGTGCGCCCGGGCGCGGTATCGAAGGCCCACGGCGGTGTGCTGTTCCTCGACGAGGCGCCCGAGTTCAAGCGTGACGTGCTCGACGCGTTGCGGCAGCCGCTGGAGTCGGGCCGGGTGAGTGTGGCGAGGGCCGATCGGACCGTGTCGTATCCGGCGCGGTTCCAGTTGGTGTTGGCCGCGAATCCCTGCCCGTGCGGGCGCAGCTGGGGCAAGGGCGCATCCTGCACGTGCTCGCCGTTGCTGCGCAGGAACTATCTGTCGCGGCTGTCGGGGCCGCTGTTGGATCGGGTCGATGTGCAACTGCGGGTCCAGCCGGTGACGCGGCTGGCGATGGCCGATGGCGGGGGCGAGTCGAGCACACAGGTCGCGGCACGGGTGGCGGCGGCACGGCGCCGCCAGGCCGATCGGTGGCGGGGTTCGCGGTGGTCGGTGAATGCGCAGGTGCCGGGGCCGATGTTGCGCCGCGGTGAGTGGCGCCTGCCGGTCGAATCGACGAGGGAGTTGGATCGGGCGTTGGAGACGGGAGCATTGACGTTGCGTGGATATGACCGGTGTCTGCGGTTGGCGTGGACCCTTGCTGACCTGCAGGAGGTGGGCCGGCCGGGGCCGGCGCAGTTGAGTGAGGCGTTGTGCCTGCGGACGTCGGCGGCGGCATGAGTGGCGACACGAACGAAGAGATCCCCCGCGAGCGGGAGGTGCCGTCACTCGGGGTGAGGGGAAGAGGCGCGACAGAAGGTATGAGCGCCGCCGAACTGCACTCTGGTGGCGGCGTGTCCGAACCGTCCGATGCCGACCGCGAAGAGCAGTTGCGCGCCCGGGTTGCGTTGAGCAAGGTCGTCGAGCCGTTGGATCCGAAGCTGGCGCCGGTGATCGTGGAGCACGGGCCCGTCGAGGCGTGGGATCGGATTCGCGCCAACGCGGACGGCCGGTTCGATCGGTGTGTGCCACGTGTGAAGGATCTCGAGATCGACCGGGTGCTCGAGGTGGCGGACCGGTTGGGGATCACGGTGCTGATTCCGGGGGACGATGCATGGCCGGATCGGCTAGACGAGCTGGAGTATCCGCCGGTGTGCCTGTGGGTCAGGGGCCGTGCCGATCTCGCGTCGTGCGTGTCTCGCAGTGTCGCGATCGTGGGGGCGCGGTCGGCGACGTCCTACGGCGTGCAGGTGGCGGGGGAGTTGGGACACGGTTTGGGAGCTCGGGGGTTCACGGTGGTCTCAGGGGCCGCGTTCGGGATCGATGTGGCGGCGCATCGCGGTGCGTTGGCCGCGGGGGCTCTGACGGTGGCGGCGATGGCTGGTGGGGTGGATCGGCCGTATCCGGCAGCGCATACGCGGGTCCTTGCGCAGATCGAGAGTCAGGGCCTCGTGGTGGCGGAGTCGCCTCCGGGTTCGTCTCCGCAGCGGCAGCGGTTCTTGGCGAGGAATCGGTTGATTGCGGCGTTGACGCCGGGCACGGTGGTGGTCGAGGCCGGGCTTCGGTCGGGTTCGTTGAACACGGTGGGCCACGCCGAGGGGCTGTCGCGTGTGGTGGCGGCGGTGCCGGGGTCGGTGTATTCGCCGGCGAGTGCGGGCTGCCACGCGCTGTTGCGCGACGGGCGTGCGGTGCTGGTGACCGATGCCGATGAATGTGCGGAATTGCTGGGCGAATTCGGCCGAGACGCGGCGCCGGTGAAGCGTGGTGAGGAGCGTGCGCGTGATGGGTTGGACGAGGTGCCACGGCGGGTGTTCGACGCGTTGAACGAGCACCGTCCGGCAACTGTGGACCGATTGACGCGGGCCGCCGGTCTGTCGGCATCCGAGGTGATGACCGGGTTGGGACACCTGCAGTTGCAGGGTCTGGCGATGCGCGCCGAGAGCGGGTGGAAGCGACTGCCGCACGCGTGACCTCATGTCGTGTCGAGAGCGTCTGTGCGCGCATCACTTTGACGATTGGCGTCTGACCGACGGGCTACCGCAAGCGTATTCATAGGGCGCACATAAGGTCTTGGACTACCGTTCAGGAATCCTGCAAGAGCGATGGGCGGGGTCTCGGGGTCCCGCCCATCATCGTGTCGTCGATCAAGGTGAAGGCAAATTGAATTCGAACCAGCTGCTCCTCCCATCATCCACTCGGCTGGTTCACATCGGACCCTTCAAGACCGGCACCACGAGCCTGCAGGGTGCGCTCGACGCATACCGGAAGCAGTTGGAAATACACGGCGTCCATTTCGCGTGCCCAGAGTCGCAGACCCAGCCGGTATGGGCCGTGCTCGCCGCCACCAACGGAAGACCGTTGAAGGGAAGTCGGGCTCCACGACAGGAGGACTGGACCAACCTGCTGGACGACGTGCGAGGCGCCGGTGACAAGCGTGTCGTGGTCAGCAGTGAATTTCTCAGCGACGCCGACGACGCGGGTATCCAGCGGGTGGTGACGGATATGCCGGGCGGTCCGGTGCACGTGGTCGTCACACTCCGCCCGCTCGCCGAGATCGCTCCCTCGCAGTGGCAGCAGCACGTCCAGAACGGGCTGCGCACGCCATATGCGGAGTGGCTCGCCCGCCTCTTCGATCATCCGGATGACCGGATGACGGCGTTGTTCTGGCGGCGCCACGACCATGGCGCGCTGATACGGCGATGGTCGCAGGTGGTGGGGTCGGAGAACCTGACCGTGGTCGTCGCGGACAAGAGCAACCCGAACAAGGTGCTTCGCACATTCGAATCCCTGCTCGGCCTGCCGGACGGCCTCCTCACACCGGTCGGAGGCGCGGCCAATCGCTCGTTGCTACCTGGTGAGGTTGAGCTGGTCCGACAGGTGAATCAGGCGTTTTCCGAGCGCGACTCGTCCGACGCGTGGTCGGAGGCAACCTACCGGCGGCTTGTGCGCAATGGTCTGATCCGAAAGATGAAGACCGGACGGGCACCGACGGCGGCGAGCCCGCGACTCGAGACACCGAGCTGGGCGCTGCGACGCCTCGCGAGGGCCGGTGCCGATAGCGCGCGGACGGTCGCGTCGCTCGGCGTCCGGGTCGTGGGCGATCTCGACCGGCTCGTGCGTGCGCCGGAGCACGGGGCCCACGATGAGGAGACGGGGCCGGCGTCCACCATCCCGGCGGATGCCGTCGCGTTGGCCGTGGTCGGGGCGATGCGCGGGTCGCGCGACGCGCGTGACAGCGACAAGGTGGCGGCCAGTCTGGCCACCCTCGCAATGCCCGGCGACGACGACGGAACCCCTGTCCCGGCGGTGGCCGTGGACGCCGCGGCCCGGGCCGTCTGCGCGGTCATCGAGGCGCGCGGCCGCCGTCGCGATCTCTCCGGCCTGCCATCGGTCCCGGCCGATGTGGCCGGTGTTGCCATGCTCGCCGCTGTCCGTGCGGCGACACCGTCGGTCGACTCGGGTGGCCTGCCGGCACCGAAGCCGGTCCTCGATGCGCTCGACATCCGCGCGGCGGTCAAGCCGAAGTCGACCACGTCTGCGAACAGCGTGACCGGGTCGAGCGGACGGCGTGTCCAGAAGCAACGTGTCGACAAGACGACGTCACGGGAGTTGCTGGCCATCGTCGCTCGTCGCGGCCGCGGCCGGCTGGTCAGGGTGCTTCCGAGGCAACTGGTCGCTCGGCTGCGCGCGTGATCGAACCCCGTCGAGGGCGGTCCGCGGCGCTCCCCTCGGGCGGGAGGTGGTCAGTCGTGGTGCGGGGACAGTGCGGACCGTGACGGATCGAAGAGAGAGATGTCATGGTCGGTTTCGCCCCGCGTCGCCAGATCGGCCAGGGCGTGTCCGATGACGGGGGCGAACTTGAAGCCGTGACCGGAGAAGCCGGCCGCCACCGTGACATGAGGACGATGTGGATGCGGTCCGACGACGAAGTGGTGGTCCGGCGTCAGCGTGTAGAGGCAGGTTGCCGCACGTGAATGCCGCGTCAGCGAGGGGATCTTGTGTTCCAGGGCGTGAGTCAGCTCGTCGATCTCGGCGGCGTGCACGGTGCGGTCGACGTGATCGGGGTCGGTGGGGACGATGCGCCGGAAGAAGGTGACCTTGACGTCCGTCTCGCCGCGAAGCGCAGGGAATCCGTAGATCTGGTCCCCGTCTGAGTCCTCCCAGACGAAGACCGGATGGTGACCCACGGCAAAGGGTTTCGTGCCACCCGCCGGTTCATACCAATGCATGACCTGTCGTTCCACCGCCAATGGTGTGGGCCGGCCGAGCAGCCTCGGCGCCCACGCGCCGGCCGCCAGCACCAGGTGCCCCGCGGTGAAGGTCTCGGTCTCCGTCGAGACGCGGACGCCCGTGCCTGTCGGCTCCCACGAGACGACGCGCTCCCCGAAACGCAGGGTGGCGCCGTCTCGGGCTGCGACACGGATCTGCGCTCGAACGGCCTCCTCCGGCACGACGAAGCCGGCCCGCTGCTCATACAGGCCCACCAACTCGTCACCCGGCGTGAAGGTGGGGTGGCGAGACCGGATCGTGGCCGCATCCAGCATCTCGTGGGGCAGGCCCCACCGCTGTGCACTGCGCAGGCCGCCGGTGATCGTCGCGGAGTCCGCCGGTCCGATCAGCAGCCCTCCGGTCAGCGTCAACAGATGTGTTCCGGCACGATCCTCCAGTTCCGCCCACAGCCGGTATGCCTGCTGGATGAGTGGGACATACGCGGGATGCTCGAAGTAGGCCTGCCGGATGATGCGCGAGTCGCCGTGACTCGAACCCTTGTCGTGACCCGGCGTGAATTGTTCGAGGCCGAGCACGCGCACGCCGCGCGTCGCCAGATGCATGGCGGCGCTGCTGCCCATGGCGCCGAGTCCGACGACGATCACGTCATACGTGCCCATATCGCTCCTTCGGTCATCGCGGCCGTCGCCGACCCGCGCCCGGGAGATCGGCATCACCCGATGTGACAATAGAGGGGTCCAGCGATCGGTCGGTTCGGATGTGCCATGATCATTCGCCCCTTGGAGTATTTCTTCGGCTCTCACGGCGCGGCCGGTGCGGTGGTGATCATCGTGGTGCTCGTGCTGGTGGTCGGCCTTCGCCTGGCGCGACTGACACGGAGACGGGGCGGCCTACGTCGGCCCCGTCGTCGCGGGGGTCGCCGCAACCGCAAGCGTCGTTGACCGACTCAGGGCACCCGGTAGAGCCACTCGTCGGTGTCGAACTTGGCGGTGACGAGCCGGCGTGCCGAGTCGAGTTCTTCGTCGGTGAGGTGGCCCGTGCGCAGGCCGTGTTGCCGGGCGAAGGTCTCTTGGAGACGCCGGATGACCGTCTCGCGCGGGAGCCCTGTCTGACTGCGCAGCGGGTCGACGCGCTTGGCCGCGCTCGCGATCCCCTTGTCCCTGATCTTCTCCCGGCCGATGCGCAGCACCTGCATCATCTTCGCGGTGTCCATGTCGTAACTCATGGTGGTGTGATGCAACACCACCCCTGAGGCGAGTCGCTTCTGCGCGGCGCCGCCGACCTTGCCCTGGGGCGAGGTGATGTCGTTGATCGGCTCATACCGGGCCTCGATGCCCATGTCTCGAAGGCCGTCGAGCACCCAGTCGTCGAGGAAGGCGTAGGACTCCACGAACGACAGTCCGGCGACGAGTGCGGTCGGCGCATAGATCGAGTAGGTGACGAATGACCCCGGTTCGACGAACATCGCGCCGCCGCCGGTGATCCGCCGGACCACACGGATGCCCAGCCGCCGTGCGGCGGCCATGTCGACTTCGTTGGCGACCGACTGGAAGCTGCCGAGGATGACCGCCGGCTCGGACCGCTCCCAGAAGCGCAGTGTCGGCGTGCGGCGTCCAGCGGCGACTTCACGGGCGAGCACCTCGTCGAGCGCCATGTGCATCGGCTCCGAGTAGGCCGGCCCGTCGACGAGTTGCCAGTCGTAGTCGCTCCATCGGGTGGCGCGCGTCAGGCCACGGCGCAGGGCCCGAGCGATGGCTTCGGGGCTGACGCCGATGAGTGCTGCACTCTCGGGCAGCGCGCGGCGCACCGCGGCGGTGATCGCCTCGGCACTCGATGTCGCCGGCAGGCCCGTCACCGCGCCGACGATGGCCTCGAGTGTCTCGTCGGGCTCCAGGAAGAAGTCGCCGGAGACCGAGACGTTCGCGAACCGGTCGTCAATGACGTCGAAGTCGGCGACGACCAACTTGCCGCCAGGAACTTTGTATTCACCGTGCACGACGGCAGTATCTCTCAGCCGGAGAACAGCCGGCGAACGTCTCGGTCGCCAGGGTCGCGGCCGTATACAGCCAGACCGCCGTCAGCGGGCGAACCGAGCCTGTGCCTCCGCCGTCGCCGGGGTGAAGAAGTTCACCAGATTGTGGTCGGGGTCGCGGAAGAGCAGCGACCGGTTGCCCCATGGCATGGTCGTCGGGCCCGCCACGACGTCATGGAGTTCGCCACGGAGCCTCGCATATACGGCGTCGACGTCGTCGACCATGAATTCGATGATCGCCGTGTGGTTTTCCGCCGGCCGCGCGCTGCCTTCAGCGAACAGCGCCACGGTCCGCGTGCTGCCGATCGCGAGGGTGCCGGCGTTGGTGACGAGCTCGGCGAAGTCGGGCGTCGCCCACGTCGCGCTCAGGCCGGTCGCCGTCTCATAGAAGCCGACGAGTCGTGCGACGTCGTCGGTGATCAGCCGGATCGATGCGAGGTTCACGGGGAGTCTCCTTCAGCGTTGGTGCGAGCGGTTCCGTCCGCTCGGCCGACGGGTGTGGCCGGCGACTGCGACGCTACGCAGGGCATAGGACGATCTCTGTCCTGTATGCGGGGCGCGGCGATGGGTATCGCCGCGACCTGTCGCCCGGTCCGGATGGGTTCGCCCGCAGCAGCCGCGCCAGACCCACACCGCGAGCAGCACCGCTATGGCCACATCGAGCGCGGCCACGCCACGCTCGATCGCCCCCGCCAGCCTCCACACCGGTGCGATCTGCACCACCGCGAACAGCACCAGGCCGCCACCCGACACCGGGCCGAGCCATCCGGCCGCGGTCGGCAACCAGGAGCATCCCCGCGCCCGGCGTCGCCTATGGCAGTATGCGAGCCGCATGGACGCCGCGGGCGGGCCGATGAACGCCGGTAGGCAGCCTGCGAAGTGAAGCCAGCCGTCCATCGTCGGCCCACCGGTGGGTGTCATGGTCTCCGGAAAGACGGTGAGGGTGATCAGGCCGGCGGCACAACCGATCAGCAACGCGGACGCCCACCGGTCGCGAGTATGCGAAGCGCGTGTGAGGGCTACGGCGACGCCGAGCGTGCCGACGGCGAGCAGCACGACGCCCGTGCTGAAGAGCGCACCCTTCCCGATCAGGACGTAGTCGCTCAAGGGCACCCGCCATGGGTTCAGACCCGCTGCTCGAGGGAGGAACTCCATGATGACGAGTGCAGCGGTGCCGCAGAATGCCGCCACGATCGTGCATCCGGCCAACCATCGTCTGACCATGAAGGCGGAAGCGGCCGGGCCCACCCGGCAGCCACTGGGCGAATCCAGGACCGCCTCGGTGGGCTCTGATCCGACGTATCGCATGTCAGACATCTCCGCGGAACTGATCACCAATCAGTATGCCACCGGGGAACATTGCAGAGATCGGCGCCGTGGCTTGCGGTTCCGGCCCGTCCGCCGTCCAATGGTTCTATGCCCCTCGCGCCGCTCCCCGACGACGATGTCGAATTCGCTGTGGTCGCACGTCGTCGATGCACTCCGGTGATCACCGAGCTCACTGCGCGACCGGTCGGCCACACGATCGCTTTCGAGCCCGGCCAATACATGCTCGTCCAGGATGCGGCGTGCAGTGTTCCGGTCCGGTCGTATTCGGTCGCGAACGCACCACGCGACGATGGCGT
>CAYPQR010000035.1:0-13531 GCA_964412865.1 uncultured Intrasporangiaceae bacterium | reverse complement strand
TCGATGTCGAGCGGCAGCAGCGCGTCCTGGCCGCGCTGCACGCGTGAACGCCGCGCGTCGCCCGGGCCCTGGGCGCCTCCACCGAAGAAGGCGTCCATGATGTCGCTGAACGAGAAGCCGGCGCCGAACCCGCCGGCACCGGAGGCACCGCCGTAGGGATCGGAGCCCATGTCATACGACTGACGCTTCTGGGCGTCGGAGAGCACGTCGTAGGCCTGGGAGACCTTCTTGAACTCGTCGGCCGCCTCGGCACCGGGGTTGACATCGGGATGCAGCTTGCGCGCCTTCTTGCGGTAGGCGCGCTTGATCTCCTCGGCACTCGCGTCGCGGGAGACACCGAGATCAGCGTAGTAGTCGTTCACGAAATTCCTTGTCAGCAGTCGATTTCCGTACTGATGTCATTGATCGAGGATGTCGGAGACGTAACGCGCCACCGCACGGACCGCCACCATGGTGGATGGGTAGTCCATCCGGGTCGGCCCCAGCACCCCGAGGCCGCCCACGACCTCTCCACCGTATGACGTGCTCACCACCGACGTGCCGCGCAGCCCCTCCACGGTGTTCTCCGCGCCGATGCGCACAGCCACCGAATCTCCGCTCTCCTCACTCATCTGCCCCATCAGCCGCAGCAGCACCACGTGCTCCTCCAGGGCCTCCAGGACGGGGCCCAGGCTGAACGGGAAGTCACGCACCGACCGCGCCAGGTGGCCCGTCCCGGCGAGTGCGACACGCTCCTCGCGCTCGGCCTGCAGCAGCTGGCACACCGCCGCCGTCACTTCCCCGACGACCTGGCGGTCCTCGGGTGCGACCGCTTCCTCGTCCTCGTTGAACGCGATGGCGGCGCGATGCCTGGGCAGGCCGGCGCCGGTGTCATTGAAGCGTGCCCGCAGCGAGGTCAGCAGCTGGTCGTCGGTCAGGTCACGGCTCACCTCGACGATCCTCTGCTCCACCTGACCACTGGACAGGATCAGCACGATCATCAGCCGCTCCGGGCTCATCGGCACCAACTCGATGTGGCGCACCCGCGCGACGCTGATCGACGGATACTGCATCACCGCGGCCTGCTGGGTGAGCGACGACAGCAGCCGCACCGTGCGGTCGACGATGTCGTCGAGGTCGACGGCCTGCGAGAGGAAGGTTTCGATGGCGGAGCGCTCGGCCCGCGACAGCGGTTTGAGCTTGCTGAGGTGGTCGACGAACCGGCGGTAGCCGGCATCGGTCGGGATGCGCCCTGCCGAGGTGTGCGGGGCGGAGATCAGGCCCTCGTCCTCCAGAGCCGCCATGTCGTTGCGCACGGTCGCGGCGCTGACGCCGAGATGGTGACGCTCGAGCAGCGCCTTGGATCCCACCGGCTCCGAGGTCGACACATAGTCCTGCACGATGGCGCGCAAGACCTCCAAGCGACGTTCTTCGCTCACTGTCACCTCCTATTTGCCACGTCAACAACCACTGGCACTCATCTATGCCGAGTGCCAGTCTACGTTCTCCGGGCGTCGGGGGCGTGTCGCCGTCGATGCCGGATGCCCCCTCGCCTAACGTTGCGGGGTGACGATCGACCGCTATGGCCAAGATGTCCTCGCCGGCGACTGGAAGGCTCCACCGAGGGGCCGCTCCACACAGGTGCCCGCCGAGCCCGGTCTCGTCGTCGAGGACGTCGAGACGGGCTGGTGCGGTGCGGTGGTGCGCGTGGAGAAGGCCGGCGGCATGCACGTGGTGCACCTGGAGGATCGCAAGGGCCGCACCAAGGGATTCCCGCTCGGACCCGGCTTCCTGCTGGAGGGTGCGCCGGTCGTGCTCACTCCCCCGGCCTCACCGCAGGCGGGTGCGCTGAAACGGGCCCGGGAGGCGGCGAGCCGCACCGCGAGCGGTTCGGTGGCGGTGCCGGACGGCCCGGCCCGGGTCGCGCGGGGCTCGCGCATCTTCGTCGAGGGCCGGCACGACGCCGAACTCGTCGAGAAGGTGTGGGGCGCCGACCTGAGGATCGAGGGGGTAGTCGTCGAACTGCTCGAGGGCGTCGATGACCTGCGGGCGGTGATCCGCGACTTCGGCCCCACCGGGCAGCGGCGTATGGGCGTCCTCGTCGATCATCTGGTGCCCGGCAGCAAGGAGTCCCGCATCGTCGACGAGGCCATGGCGATCCCCGAGGCACGCGAGCACGTGCTGGTGGTGGGCCATCCCTTCATCGACGTCTGGGAATCGGTGCGGCCGGAACGTCTCGGCTGGCAGGTGTGGCCGACCATCCCACGGGGCACGTCCTGGAAGCACGGCATACTGGCGGAACTGGGCTGGCCGCACCGCACTCAGGCAGACGTCGCGCACGGGTGGAAGCGGATACTGGGCACCGTGAGGACGTATGCCGATCTGCAGCCCGAGCTGCTGGGTCGCGTCGAGGAACTGATCGACTTCGTGACGGCACCATGACGCGAGAGCGCACCGCCCCCGCCGACGCGACCGGTCGGGCCGTCCGGGTGCGCGCGGAGCTCGTGGCCGTCGTGATCAGCGTCGACGCCGGCCATCCTCGTGTGCTCGCGTCGGGCCGGCCACCACGGCTTCCGGCAGGCCCCCTGCGCGAGGACCACCAGTCCCTCCAGGAGGGCGTGCGGGCCTTCGCCGCCGAGCAGACCGGGCACACCCTCGGATACGTCGAGCAGCTCTACACCTTCGCCGATCTCGACCGGGGCGGCCCCGTGGTGCCCGGGACGACGGTGGATCACCGCGACATCTCCATCTCCTACCTGGGTCTCACCCGCGCGGCCGAATGCAGCCCGGCGTGGATGTCGATCTATGACCTGCTGCCCTGGGAGGACCGCAGGCATGTCACCGACGACGGCGACCCCGACCGCGTGCTCCAGGAGATCGAGACGGCGCTGCTGCGCTGGTGCGCGGCGAGACCGTCGCTGCAGGAGGAGCGCCGCGATCGCTGCTCGCACGTCTTCGGCCTGGATGGCCGGCCATGGCAGTCCGCCCTCGCCCTGCAACGCTACGAGTTGCTCTGGGAAGCGGGCCTGGTCGGCGAATCCGACTCCCCCACAACCCTGTCCGCTCTGACCGGCCCCGCCATGCTGCACGATCACCGCCGCATCCTGGCGACGGGCCTCTCGCGTCTGCGCTCGGCGCTGCAATACCGCCCCGTCGTCTTCGAACTCATGCCCCAGACCTTCACGCTCGGCCAGCTACAGGAGGCCGTGGAGGCGCTCGCCGGACAATTGCTGCACAAGCAGAACTTCCGCCGCCTGGTCGAGCAGCAGCACGAACTCGTCGAGCCCACCGGCGACACCACGCGCGCGACCGGCGGACGCCCGGCCCGGCTCTATCGATTCCGGCGCGAGGTGTTCGCCGAGCGCGCCCAGGTCGGCACCAAACTGCCGCTCCCCCGCTCCCGCTGATCTCGGCGCGTGGTGGCGCGTGGCCCACCGGGAGCGGGCCACCTGCTCATCAGGTGTGGTCCGAATCACACCCGGCGGTCCGATCCCTCCATGACACGCGCGTTATGCTCAGACCTAGCATTTGCTCAGACAGAGAATAAGCGCCCCGAGGAGGCCACGCATGAGCACCGCACTGTATGAGCGGGTCAAGGACTTCGTGCCTGAGGTCGAATGGCCGATCATCGAAGGCGACATCGAGGCGATCGAGGCGCTCAAGGTCGAGCACGACGCGGTGATCCTGGCGCACAACTACATGACGCCGGACATCTTCCACGGCGTTGCCGACATCGCGGGCGACTCGCTCGCTCTGGCCCGGGAGGCGCAAAACGTGAAGGCCGGCACCATCGTGCTCGCCGGCGTGCACTTCATGGCCGAGACGGCCAAGCTGCTCAACCCCGACAAGCGGGTCCTCCTGCCCGACCTGCGCTCCGGGTGCTCTCTCGCCGAGAGCGTGACCGCCGAGGACGTGCGTGCGCTGCGCCGCGCCCATCCCGGCGTACCCGTGGTGACCTACGTCAACACGTCCGCGGCGGTCAAGGCCGAGAGCGACATCACCTGCACCTCCGGCAATGCGGTCAAGATCATCGAATCGCTCGGCACCGACGAAGTCATCATGATCCCCGACGAGTTCCTCGCTCAGAACATCGCCAAGCGCACCGGCGTCAAGGTCATCACCCACCCGGGCCGCTGCGAGGTGCACGAACGCTTCACTCCCAAGGACATCCACGACATCCGCGACGGACACCCGGGCGTCGTCGTCCTCGCCCACCCCGAATGCCCGCCCGACGTCGTCGAGGCCGCCGACTACGCCGGATCCACCGCCGACATGCAGCGATTCGTCGCCGAGCAGCAGCCCAAGCGAGTCGCACTCATCACCGAATGCTCGATGAGCGACAACGTGTCCGCGGGTCACCCCGACATCGAGTTCGTGCGCCCCTGCAACCTGTGCCCGCACATGAAACGCAACACCCTGCCAGCCATTCGCGAGGCCCTCGAAAAGGGTCAGCACGAGATCACCATCGACCCGGACCTCGCCGCGCCCGCCCGCCGCGCCATCGAGCGCATGCTGGACGTCCGATGACTCCCCCGCAATCGAGCGGCGGTCGCACCCCGCGCACGAGCCGGCCCGTCGTGATCGGCTCCGGCCTCGCCGGTCTCACCACGGCATGGGCGCTCGCACCGCGCGAATGCCTGCTCATCACACCGGGGGAGCTGACATCCGGCGCCGCGAGCATGTGGGCCCAAGGCGGCATCGCGGCGGCACTTCGCGACGACGACTCGCCCGCGCTGCACGCCGAGGACACGCTGCGGGCCGGTGCCTACGCCGGCGACCCGGAGGCAGTGGCTCGCATCACCGGTGCGGCGCCAGGCGTCGTGCGCCGGCTCGACGCCCTGGGCGTGCCGTTCGACCGGACCACGACGGGTGACCTGGACCTTGCCCTCGAAGGGGGTCACTCGAGGCACCGCGTCGCGCACGCCGGCGACCACAGCGGCGCGGCGATCACGAGCGTGATGGCGGCAGCCGTCGCCGGCGCCGCGCACATCGAGGTGCTCGAGAGCCACACCGCCACAAGGCTCCTGACCGATGCCGAGGGTCGCATCCGTGGCGTTCTGGTGCACGACGGCGACGGTCTCGAGCGCGAGATCGACGCGAGGGCCGTGGTGCTCGCCACCGGCGGTATGGGTGGGCTGTTCGGTCACACCACCAATCCCACGACCTCGCGCGGTCAGGGTGTGGCTCTTGCCGCACGGGTCGGAGCACGCACCGACGACCTGCATCTGGTCCAGTTCCACCCCACTCCGCTCGACGTCGGCCGCGACCCCATGCCGCTGCTCACCGAGGCGCTCCGCGGAGCGGGTGCCGTGCTCCGAGCCGAGGGGCGGCGGTTCGTCGACGAGTTGCAGCCACGCGACGTCGTGGCCGCGGCCTGCTGGCGAGAGCTCGTCGCCGGCCGGCGAGTGCATCTCGACGCCCGCCAGATCGACGCGGTCCGCGAGCGGTTCCCCTCGGTCGCACGCCTCGCGGCCGAATCAGGGCTCGACATCGCCACCGATCTGCTGCCCGTGCGGCCCTCCGTGCACTACTCCATGGGCGGTGTCACCACCGACGCGCGCGCACGCACCACCGTGCCGGGCCTGTGGGCGGTCGGCGAGGTGTCTCGCACGGGACTGCACGGCGCCAACCGCCTGGCCTCCAACTCGCTGCTGGAGGCTGCCGTGACCGCGCAAGCGGCCGCTGCGGACGTCGCATCGGAACCGTCCGACTGGATCACCCCGCTCGCCGCGGCGGACCCCGAGACGGTCGTCGACACCACCAAGGGTCCGGGCATTCCCCTCGCCCGCGTGAGGGCCCTGCTCGACTCGTCCTGCGGAGTGTTGCGTGACGGCGAGACATTGCGGGCCGCCGTCGACGAGCTCGCGCCCTTCACCGGCGACGATCACGCGTATGTCGGGTGGCTGATCGCTCGATCAGCGCTCGCCCATCCGCACAGCATCGGCGGCCACTGCCGCACCGACGACCCGGGGCGCGGCGAGGCCGACCTGATCCCGGCGTGACAGACTGCCACGCCTCGACCCAGCAGCAGCGAACCCCACCGATGGGAACCCCTGGACATGCTTCCTCTTGATCTGGACCGGATCGTGCGCACGGCGCTGGACGAGGACCTCGGCCTCGTGGGCGACCTGACCACCAGCGTGACGGTGCCCGATGACGCCGACGGCGTCGCATACATCACGGCCCGCGAGAACGGCGTGCTGTCCGGAGTTGACGCGGCACAGGCGACCTTCCGCGCGGTCGATCCCGAGGTGGGTGTCGACTGGAAGCGACGCGACGCGGACTCGCTGCATCCGGGCGACACCGTGGCCGTGGTCAGCGGCCGGTCGGCGTCCATCCTCACGGGTGAGCGAGTCGCCCTCAACCTGCTCGGCCATCTCTCCGGGATCGCCACGCGCACCCACAGATTCGTCGAGCTTGTCTCGGGCACCAGGACCCGCATCGTGGACACCCGCAAGACGACGCCCGGCCTGCGCGCGCTCGAGAAGCGCGCAGTGCTGCACGGCGGAGGAGTCAATCACCGGTTCGGCCTGCACGACGCGATCCTGGTCAAGGACAACCACATCGGTCTCGGCGGCGGCCTCGAGGCGGTCTTGCGCCGTCTGGCGTCCCACAGCGGCCACCTGGTGCGGGTCGAGATCGAGGTCGACAGCCTCGAACAGCTCGCGATCGTGCTGAAACACGATGCCGCGCGTGTCGCCTCGCACAAGCCGCCGGTCGTGCACGCCGTGCTCCTGGACAACATGACGCCCGATCAGGTCCAGCAAGGTGTCGAGATGGTGCGATCGCATCCCGCTCCGGTCGTCGTCGAGGTGTCCGGCGGCGTGGACGAGAGCACGGTCCGTGCCCTCGCCGACGCCGGGCCCGACGTGATCTCGGTCGGAGCACTCACTCACAGCGTCACCTGCCTCGACCTGGGCCTCGACCTGCACCCGGCGTCCACCTGACCGGCGACTGACGGCGCGACTCGGAGTCGTCGACCGGGGTCGCCACATGGTTCACTGGTGCCATGGAGCGATACCCGATCGGCCCGGAGACCACCCCGGTGACCAGCACCGACCGCTCGTGGAGCGCCCTGGCGCACCTGTCGGCGATCATCGCCGCGATCCTGTCGGCCGGCTGGCTCAGCATGGTCGGGCCGCTGATCATCTGGGCGATCAGCCAGAACCGCCCGTCGGCACGCGCGTCGGCCGCCGGCGCGTTCAACTTCAACCTGTCGTTCTGGATCCTGTATGTCGTCTCGTGGATCCTCATCTTCTCCGTGCTCGCCCTGCCGGTCGGTGTCGTGCTGATCGTGGTGATCTTCGTCGTCAGCCTCTGGTGCCACATCAAGGGCGCTGTGCGATCACTGCATGGCCAGCCCTACGAATACCCCTGGCAGATCCGCATTCTGCACTGACGACGCTTCTCTGCTGGGGGCCCGGGCGGGCGCCGCGATCACGCCGCCTATGACAGCACCATCCATTGCCGACCATCGACCAATTCACGCGCAACGTCGAGATGACCGGCATGACAGGCTGTTTCCACGACCACGTGCACTACGACCTCGCCGACCGAGTCGAGTCTCCAATCACCGAAGTGGTGGGGCCACCACCTGGGTGAAGCATCGAACGCGCATCGCGCGAGCACCTCATCCGAGCGGGCACACTCCTCGCGATATTGCTCGATGATCCCATCCGGCGGCATCTGCGGATCCACCCGCCATGCATCTCTTCGTTGCTCGAAGCCGGCGATCGTGGCGGGGTCGGCGCCGACGACGGCACCGAACCAGAGCCGTTCGACGTCGACCGTCAGGTGACTGATCAGCCCGAGTGGGCTCCAGCCGCTGGGGAGCACCGGCCGGTGGAGCTGCTCGGGCGAGAGTCCGTCCAGCGACCCCAGCACGTGGCGTCGCACCTCGTCCAGCCCATCGAGCAGGGGCCCGTGCGCGCCCCGATCACCCATGTGAGCCATCCTTCGTCGGTGCGCCGGTACGATTCATCGCGGACCCGAATCGATGCCCCGGTGGATCGGCGCGCCGCAGACCGGCGGCCATCTCCTCATATGCGGGCACGAGCGCGCTCATCCGCGAATCCGACTCGCAGCGCTCACGACCGGCGAGATATGCGGCGAGGTCCTCGATCTCGACCTGGATCCCCGCTCCGAAGACCGGCAGATGATCCAGCGGTATGCCGGCCTGCTCACGCACCAGGGTGGTCTGCCGCCCGTCAGCGGCAAGCATCACGTCGATGGCACGCTCGCCGCTCCCGCCCGCCTCGCTGGTCATGACCAGCAGCCGCCGCGGCCGGTCGCACACCTCGACTCGTCCTGTTCCCTCCCATCCGCTGGCCAGGAACCTCAGGCGGAACTCACCGCCGGCCCGAAGGTCACCATCGACCTCGCAGGCCCAACCGGCCAACCGGACCGGGTCGGTGAGCGCCGACCACACATCATCCGCGTCGGCGTCGAAACTGTCCTGGATGCGCACGATGCCCGTTCCGTCCTCGGCCTGGAGCAGACGACCCAGGATCCGCGTGTCTGCCGACTCATTCGTTGTCATCGGGGCCCCAGTCCGGTGCGTCCGTCGATGAGCTCCCGCGCGATGTCGAGGTGCCCGGCGTGGCGCGCGGTCTCCTCGATCATGTGCAACAGGATGGTTCGCACGCTGACCGACAGGTCGATCTGGCCGGCGGCAACCGGGCCGAGCGGCGCCGCGTTCAGGTCGAAGTCTGCAAGCACCTGGTCGGAACGGGCACACTGCGCACGGTAGGCGTCGATCACCTGCGCCACCGGCTCGTCGGTGACGAACGGCCCCTGCGGCCCGTCGTCCTCGTCGTCGGCCGGCTCCGGCACCCGACCCGCCAGCACGATCTGGAACCAATACATCTCGGCACCGCCGAGGTGCCAGATCAGCCCGATCGGCGACCAGCCCGAGGGCACCACGGGCGTTCGCATCGCGTCGTCGTCCAGCCCGTCCACGATCGTGAGCGCCGCTTCGCGCTCGGCATTCAAGTAGGCCATCAGCGTCTGCTTCTCGACATCCGTCTCGATCGCGACTGCCTCATCCATGGATGGTTCCTCTCCTTCGGCGGGCGCTCGGTCCCGATCCGTCGTGCTCTGACAGGGGGTAGGACGCAGCCACTGCGGCATACTCATCGGTGTGAGCGAAATCTCTCCTGCTGCCCCGCGAGTCGGGGCCGACAGCGACCTCGGGCGCGCACAGCACGGCGATCACGCCGCCTTCGAGCGGCTGGTGCGGCCCCTGCAGCCCGAACTGCACGCTCACCTCTATCGGATGCTGGCGTCCTGGCATGACGCCGACGACGCGATGCAGGAAACGCTGCTGCGGGCGTGGCGAGGCCTTCCCGGTTTCGCCGGCCGCAGCACCATACGCACCTGGCTGTATTCAGTGGCGACGCGAACCGGGATCGACGAGGCCAGGCGCCGCGGTCGCCGCGCGACACCCATGGACCTCGGCCCGTCGAGTGCGCAGGCGGTGACCGACGATGCGCCTGCCGACGACATCTCCTGGATGACGCCGTGGGCGACCGGACGCGTCGACGAATTGCCCCGGTCGTCACCCGGAGCCCGCTACGAGCAGCGTGAGGCCGTCGAACTCGCCTTCGTCGCCGCGCTGCAGCACCTGCCGGGCAACCAGCGTGCCGCACTCGTGCTCTTCGACGTCGTCGGCTTCTCGGCGCAGGAGGTCGCCCAGGTGATGGCGACGAGCACCGCATCGGTCAACAGCGCGCTGCAGCGCGCCCGCGCCACCCTCGAACGCGTCGGGCCGAGCCATTCGCAGCTGCAGACGCTGCGCAAGGTCGGCGACGGGCGGGTCAGAGAACTCGCGGCCCGATTCGCGGGCGCGCTGGAGGCCGGTGACGCCGACGTCATGGTCGGCCTGTTGAGCGAGGACGTCACCTGGTCGATGCCACCACTTCCCCACTGGTATGCCGGTCTGCCCGCCGTGATGGACTTCGCGATCCGGGTGCCTCTCACCGGCTGCGGCACCTGGCGCACGCTGCACACGAGCGTCAACGGTCAGCCGGCCATCGCCTGCTATCTGTGCCCGGACGACGGCCCCGGGCATCACGCCTGGTCGATCACCGTGCTCGATCTCGCGGACGACCGGATCGCGGGTGTCACATCGTTCATCGGCCCGGATCACTTCGAGGCGCTCGGGCTGCCGCCGTCGCTTCCCGCCACCGGCTCATCCCCCGTGGCGTGACCGCGCCTCATCCCGAGCCAGGTGCGGCAACCGGTCCATGACGTCGTTCCAGCCCTGCTCCGCGCCGCCGCCCTCGACGTGCACCGGTGAGACGTGCACCACCGTCACCTCGCTGGACGAGTCGTCGAGTGCGGTGAAGAGGACGACGACGCGGTCCCCGAACCAGGTGTCGTTCCATTCCCACGTCATGTCGAGCAATTCACCCGGCTCGACGTGTGAATAGGTCCCCGCGGCCGCGATCCCGGCGGATGCGGAGCGGAAGGCGAACCTGCCTCCCACCTCGGCGTCGAGCTCGTAGGTCGTGTCCGCCAGCTGCGGCCACCACCATCGGCTCAGCTGCTCGGTGTCGACCCATGCCTCGTATGCCGTCTTGGTGTCGGCGGCGACAATCCTGCTGATGGTGATCGTGCTCATGACCCGATTTCTCCTTGTCATCGTGTCCGGTCTGTCGTTGACTCGTCGGCCCCGCCCAGGTGCTCCACCAGACGATCGAGCGACGCAGCCCAGAGCAGCCGCGTCGAAAGTGCCCACCGTTGAAGAGGTTCCAGGCTCCGCGGGATGAGTGCGAACGTGACGACGCGACCATTCTTCGACCGCTCCACCAGACCTGCGGTGACCAGGATCGCGAGGTGCTTGGTGGTCGCGGCCATTGTGAGGTCGAGCAGCCTCGTCAGATCCGTCATCGTCGCCGGTCCCTCGGCCAGCCGCTCGAGAATCCGTCGCCGCGGAGCCGATGCGATCGCCGAGGCGATCGCATCCACTGCCCCGTCCGGCGCCGTGTCCACCTCGTCAGCCTCGCATCACTTCACCAAAAAGTAAAGTATTTGTACGCCCTCAGAACGCCAGGAGCCGGCGCACGACCGTGTCCGCCAGCAGACGGCCGCGCAGTGTCAGGACGATCCGCTGCTCGTCCTCGCCGGGAAGAGCGGGCGGCCCCTCGACCAATCCGTCGGCGATGAGACCCGCCACCGCGTCCCTGCCCTCCGGGCGAAGAACGCCGATCGGCAGGCCACCGACCAGCCGCACACCGAGGAGCACCCGCTCCTCATACCGCTGACTCTCGGTGAGGAGCTCCCGGCCCGCCCCCGGCGAGACCCCAGCGGCAAGCCGATTCGCATAGGCCGTGGGGTGTTTCACGTTCCACCACCGCACGCCCGACACGTGACTGTGCGCGCCCGGACCGATGCCCCACCAGTCGCCGCCCGCCCAATAGCCTTCGTTGTGGCGGCATCGAGCCTGCGGCGAGGTCGCCCAGTTGCTCACCTCATACCATCCGAAGCCGGCCGCTGCGAGCATCTCGTCGGCCAGTTCGTACTTGTCGGCCTCGTCGTCGTCATCGGGCATCACGACCAGGCCGCGGCGCACCTGGGCCGCAAGCTTCGTGCCCCGCTCGACGACCAGGGCATATGCGCTGATGTGGTCTGATTCCAACGCGATCGCCGCGTCGAGGCTGGTGCGCCAGTCGTCGAGCGACTCCCCGGGCGTGCCATAGATCAGGTCGACGCTCACCTGCAGCCCGACCCGTTTGGCCGCGGCCACCGCTGCCTCCACGTTGCGCGGATCATGGGTGCGCTCGAGAGTGCGCAGCACCTGGGGTACGGCCGACTGCATGCCGACGCTGACTCGGGTGAAACCACCCTCCCGCAGCGTCTCGAGCGCCTGCGGCGTCACCGAGTCGGGGTTGGCCTCGGTCGTCACCTCGACGTCGTCGGCCAGCCCGAAGCGATCTCGTATGCCGTGCAGCACGCGCACCAGATCGCTCGCCGCGAGCATGGTCGGGGTGCCGCCCCCGACGAAGACCGTGTCGACCCTCGGCGGGGTCCCGGCGGCGCCCAGCACGCGCCGGGCCAGATCGAGTTCGCCCAGCGCGGCGTCGGCATACGTGCTCACCCCGGCGCCGTGCGGACCGAGCTCGGTCAGGGTGTAGGTGTTGAAGTCGCAGTAGCCGCAACGGACCGAGCAGAACGGCACGTGCACGTAGATGCCGAACGGCGCCCGCCCGAGGCGCGCCACCGACTCCGGAGGCAGCGCGCCGTCGTCGGGAACGGGTTCGCCGTCGGGAACTGCACTTGGCACCTCGCCATTGTCCCCGGCCCGCTCAGAGCGTGCCGGTCAGGGCCTGCAGCCCGAGGCTGCTCAGGCCGACACAGACCCACAGGATGCCGCCGAGCACCAGCGGTCGCACACCGGCCTTGCGCATCTGCGCGAACCTCAGATTGAGGCCGATGCCGGCCAGCGCGACGGTGATCAGGAACGTGCCGAGGTCCGCCAGGTGCGGATGCCACGCCTCGGGGATGACGCCGATCGTGTCGAGCGCAGCGGCCAGCACGAACCCGATCAGGAACGCGGGCACGACCTTGCGCCACGGCACCCGCCCGGTGCTGCCCTCAGCGGCCTGCTGACGCCTGGCGTGGAAGATCGCGAGCGCGACGACGATCGGGATGATCATCAGCGACCGGGTCAGCTTCACGACGATGGCATAGGGGCCGGCGCCGTCACCGAAGCTGTAGGCCGCCGCCACGACCGAGGACGTGTCGTTGATCGCGGTGCCGCTCCACAGCCCGAAGGACTCGCCGCTCAGGCCGATCAGGTGGCCGATCGGCGGGAAGAGCAACACCGCGGCGATGTTGAAGGTGAAGATCGTGCCGATCGCGTAGGCGACATCGTGCTCCTTGGGCTTGATGACGGCGGTCGTCGCGGCGATGGCCGAGGCGCCGCAGATGCCGGTGCCGACGCCGATCAGGGTGCGCGCGTCGCCGTCGATGCCCAGTCTGCGCCCGATGAGCCACGCACCGCCGAGCGCGACAGCCAACGTGCCGAGCATCACCGGCAGCGAGCTGCCGCCGACCTTGACCACCTGCTGCAACGACAGGCCGGTGCCGAGCACCACGATCGAGGCCTGCAGCACCGGCTTCGAGGCGAACGTGTATCCCGCTTCCCATCGCTCGCGGCGCAGCATCGGCAGCGCGGTGGCCGCGACCATACCGAGCAGGATGCCGAAGACCGGCCCGCCGATGACCGGGAGCAGATCGCCGAGGAGGGTGCCGACGACGGCGAGGCCGACGGCGATCGCAAGGCCGGGCAGAGTGGTCCACATCGCGTTGAACCGGCCACCGGGCCGGTCGTCTTGACGGGTGCGCTGGACAGTGGTTTGGGCCATGCTGCCCACTATGGGACGACCGCCCGCGTCGCGGTAGCCGTCGATTCTCCATAGGGACATATCCGCCAGATATATATGCGCACGAGCCCGCAGCGTGGCGTTCCGCAGATATTCTTCGCTTGTGCGCACCTGGCCCGATCTCACCGCCCTCGAACTGCTGGTCGCTGTGGCCGACCACGGTGGGC
>CAYPQR010000034.1:0-13772 GCA_964412865.1 uncultured Intrasporangiaceae bacterium | reverse complement strand
TACTCGACCAGCGTGGTGGGGTTTTCGTTGCAGCGGCTCGTCACTCCAGGCCCTCCGACAGTGCGCGGGCCGTCGCATCCCAGGAGAAGTCCTGTGCACGCTCCCATCCGAGCTTGCTGTGACGCACCCACAGAGCGTCATCAAGTAGCAGGTCGCAGATTGCGTCGGCCAGATCGCCGACCTCTCGGGGGCGATACAGCGGTGCGCCGGCGCCGACTTCTCGCAGACCGGGCAGGTCGGTGCATACGACGGGGACACCGGCGGCCATCGACTCGAGGACAGCCAGGCCGAATGTCTCGGACGAGCTGGGTAGGCAGACGGCCGCGGACCGCATGAGGTGCTGGGCGAGTTGCGCGTGGTCGCAGAACGGCAGGAACTCTACGGGCGTATCCAGTTCGACGCACTTGCCGCGCAGCCACTGCTCATATGGCGTGCCGCTGCCGTGACCGTAGGTGCCGTCACCGATCACCCGAACAGTCACCGGCACTCCGCTCATCTGTCGGGCCCAGTCCGCGGCCTGCACGGCCAGGTGCGCACCCTTCGGCTCGCAGACCTTGCCGAAGAAGGTGATCACAGCCGGGCCATCGGGCCGGCCGGTGGGTGGCCGGCGGCGGAACACCTCGTCGACACCGTTGTGCACAACCTCGAGCGACAGGCCGTGCCGCGGGCCGAGGCGCCGTGACGTCTCCTGCCGGAGGGCCTCGCTGACGAAGACGACACGGTCGGCATGCCGCAGCAGTCGTCGAAGCTCGGGCACGAGGCATCGACGCGGCAGTCGATTGTGCACATATAGAATGGTTTGAGTTCCCCTGCCCCGCAACGCGTCCCAGCGCGGCAGTGTCGCGCAGGTGAAATGCCCCTCATAGAGGAGCACCTGGTCGGGAGGGTCGTCGAGCAGCAGGTTGATCGCCGGGTCGAGGACGTGGCCGGCGATCGGGCGGAGGCGGCCCAGGTTTCCGCTCAGGTCGTCACGGCGCTGCTCGGAAGTAGTGTGCGCGCGAACTTTCCCATATGCGACGGCGATCCGCGAAATGTCGCCAGTCGGAAGAAGCCCGGGAGTGGCCAGCGTCGGGACCCAACCGAAGGCGCGCTGCGCCTGCGCGATCTGTCGTGCCACGTGCAGCACCGTGCCGCCGCGCGTGCGCGCCTGGGCCATCGTGACGTGCACACACCGGGGCAGAGCCCCATCACGCGTCACGCTCGCCCTCCGCGCTCGAGCGCTGTCAGGACGTCGGCGAACTCGCTCGCCCGGTCGTCCCAGGTCGGCACGGATCCGTCGGCGCCGTCCGGGAATTCGGTGGCCGAGGGGAGCGCGGAGGCCACGGCACGGGCGAAGTCGGCCCCAGCCGCGACCGTGACCCGACCCGATGTGTCGTCCGCGAAGCCGGGCACGTCGGTGCTGACGACCGGCCTGCCGACCGCGGCATATTCGTAGGCCTTGATCGGGTCGAGGCTCTGGGTGAACCCATTCACCAGGTGCGGCACCACGAGCACGTCGGCGTGCTGAAGGTATGCGGGCACGGTGGCGGACGGCCGACCGCCCAGCAACACGGCGCCCGCGACCGTCAGCCGGTCGTGGTCGCCCCGCGCGAGCAGGTCCGGCCCGACGAAGACCAGCGTGCCGCGGCCGCGGATCTCGCGAGCCACACGCGCGCACAGGTCGACGTCGACGCGATCCGTGTGCACCGTGCCGGCATAGAGCGCGACCGGGCCGGAGGGCAGGTCGGTGGGCCGGGGGAGCGGGCGCCGGTAGGCCTCGACGTCGACCGCGTTCGGGATGAGGACCACGTCACGCTCCGTCCCTTTGCGGTCGGCCAGGACGGGGGAGCACACCACGACTGTCGCGCACCGGCGCATCAGCATCGCTTCGTTGCCCGCCAGTCGCGCGTGCTCGGCGACAGTGCGGTCGGCCCGCAGCCAGTCGTCGGTGACGTCATAGATCGCAGGCCACCCCGTGACGTCCAGGACGGCCGCTCCACCCGGATCGTTCACCCACAGGACCGGGTCGGTCATCCCGGTGCGCCGCGCAGCACGGATGACCTGTGTCGCCCAACGCCGGTCGACGCGCGGATCGACCCGCCGCGGAAGCAGTTTGGTCGGCTGATAGAGCCACAGCCGCCTGGCGCCGACCCCGGGCAGTGCGGGGCCTTCGCGCAGGCCGCGACCCGGGCGCGCCGCCCGACGATGCAGCGCCGCGTGCAGCGGATCCGAAGCCGGCTCGACGAAGAGCACGCGCAGCGACTCGTCGCGGGCGAGCAGGCGGGAGACCAGGTGCTGGTTGCGGCGCCATACGTCGTCCCACGCCTCCAGCGAGATCAGCACGACGTCGCTCACAGCACGCTCCGGTATACCTCGTCGGTCTGCCGCGCCTGGTGCTCCAGGGTGAATCGGGCACGCTGAGCGTCCCGCAAGGAGGCGCCGTAGGCGGCTCGGCGCCCGGGGTCGTCCGCGAGCGCACGCAGCTGCCGTGCCGCCTCGCCGACATCACCAGGGCTGAACAGTGTTGAGCCCTGGACGGATCCGACGGTCTCCAGATGGGCGCCCGAGCCGGCGGCGATCACCGGGAGGCCGCATGACATGGCCTCCACCACGGCCAGGCCGAACGCCTCCACCGCAGTGGGGGCAATCATCAGGGATGCCTCGTCCATCAGGGTGCGCGCATCGCTGCGGTGGCCGAGGAAGTCGACGCGGTCTTCGACCTGCAGCTCATGCGCCAACGATCTCAAGGCGTCGCGGCGTGACCCGTTCCCCGCGATCCACAGCCGCCATCCCTGGCGGTCCAGCCCCGAGCGGGCGAAGGCCGAGAGCGCGTCGGCACTGTGTTTCTCCGCCTCGAGGCGCTGCACCAGCAGCAGTGCTCGCACTCGATCTGCCGGCGGCACGAGCGGCCGGTTGTCGACGCCCGAGTGGATCACCACCGAACTGCTCTCGATGTGAGAGGCGACATACGCGCTGACCGCGATCTGCGCGGCGAAACGCCGGGCACACTGCGCCGCGACATACCGGGCGGTCGGGCTCGACCCGCGCGGGGCCGCGAAGTGGCGCGTTGTGACGCGGGCCCTCGCCACAGGTACGAGGGCCGCGGGGATCTCGGCCGCGGTCATGTGGGCGTGCACGATGTCGGCATCGACGTCACGCAGGGACGTCAGCCCGCGCGCGACGTCGAAGACCCGGTGTGCGGTCAGATGCGTGACGCCATGCCCGCCGAGTCGGGTGCGCATCGCGGCCGGGTCGCCGCCGATCACCCAGACCTGGTGACCCGAGGCCGCTTGGGTCGCGGCGAGCCCGCAGATGTGTGCCTCGACTCCGGCGAAGCGATCCGAGCGCACCGCGTGGATGATCCTCACCGGGAATCGGCCACCAGCTGTGCTGCCAGATCGGCATACCGGCTCGCGACCTGCGTCCGGCTGTGGTCGAGCGCGGTCTGCCGGGCGGCTCGACGCATCGCCGATCGGTCGCCGGTCATGGCGCTGCGCACCGCTGCCGTCACCGCGTCGGCAGTCTGCTCGACCAGGAAGCCGTTGACGCCGTGGCGTAGGAGATTCGACGCCGCGCCGGTCGTCGTGCTCACGACGGGCAGCCCGCAGGCCAGACACTCGACCAGGGCAAGGCCATACGATTCGTAGGCGCTGGGGCAGCCGAGCGGGTCGCCGGGGGCCCCGTCGACGCCGGTGCCGGGCCCGATCTCGGGCGCCGCCTGCCGGATCCTCATAGGAGAGCGGCCTTCCGATCGCCATACCTCCGCCGGCTGCGCGCGCGGTCGTCGGCGAGTGCGGCGGCACCGAGGCAGATGCCGACGACGACGAACGGGGGAGAGACGCCCGCTCCGACCCAGAAGATGTCGAACTGCGACTGCAGCACGCGGTTGAGCAGCACGGCGAAGGCGAGCGTGCCATAGGCCGGTGAGAGCCGCCACAGCACCACGAGCCCACCGATGAGCAGCACGAGGAATGCCACAACTCCGATCAGACCCGCGGAGGTGAGCACCTCGATCTCTGCTTGCGGCGGCTGGAAGGCGACCGGGAAGCGGCCCGTGTTCCACCAGCGCAGACCCACCCCGAAGATCGGGTCGTGCGCCCAGACGTGCGCGGAGTCCTGGAACCAGTGCAGCCGCTGGTTCGCCGAGTTGAACGCGTTGCCCGAGACGATCTGGTCGCGCACACCGAGGAATACCAGCACCAGCACGGGCACGGCGGCGACCGCGGCGATGACGGACCGCCTGTGGTGCTCGGCGCGAGCGAGCAGCAAGACCAGCACGACGATGCTGAGGGCCACCATCGCCTGGCGGGACTGACTCATCAGCACGGCGGCGACGAAGACGACCACCCCGCCGCGAGCAATCGCCCTGGGCAGATGCAGCCAGGGCGGATGCACGTAGGCGATGATCGCGAGCATCCCCATGGTGGTGCCGACGTAGTTCTTCTGCATGCCGAACGGCCACTGCGTGTAGACCGCCCCGAAGTCGCCGTGCGCATACTGCCACAGCCCCTGCGCGATGGTGCTGAGGGCGATGACGGCCCCGGCGAGCAGCAGCAGGTTCAGGGCGAGTGATCCGCGGCCGCGGCGCCCGATCGCCCATCCGACGACGAGCGCGCCGCTCACGATCACCCACTCGTGGAACCATTCGAGGGCGGCGGTGCGGCTCGGGTTGGCCACCACGGTCAGCAGGGTCGCCGCCTGGTAGCCGACGTCGAGCCAGAGCAGCGTGCGCAACTGCTTGGAGAACGGACGCGGGCACAGCACCAGGGCCGGCCACATCGCGACGAACAGCGCGACGTCGCTCGTCGACGCGCTCGTCTCGAGACCGGCGATACTCAGCCGCGGTAGCACCAGCAGCAGCGGCATCGCCAGCAGCGGCACGAATACGGGCTCGTTGAGGCTCACGCCGAAGGCGAGCACCCCGAGGGCCAGGAGGAGCACCAGCGTCGTGTGGTCCGGCGCCGCGCTGCCGACCGCCAGCAGGAAGACGACCAGCACGAGTGCCACCACGGCATGGACGATCGCGGCCGGGATCCGCTGCCAGAGCGCCCTCATGGCATCGCTCGTCCGGGCAGGTGCGGCTGCTCCGCGTGGATCGGCCCGCGCCGGTAGAGGCGCACACGGTTCCTCGCGGCGGCACGACGACCGCCGGTGAGCACGGCCCAGCGCGCGAGGCTGCCCGCGAACTGCCCGGCCCGGCTCACATGCCAGCCTGCCGGTCCGAAGTGCTTGCGCAGATAGCGCTCCTGGCCGGCGTGGAAGTGTGTCTCCCTGATGTATGACGAGCTGCTGGTGCCCTCCCCGGTGTGCTCGGCGAGCGCATCCGGCACGAGCGCATGCCGCCAGCCGAGCAGGTGTGCCCTATATGCCCAGTCCGTCTCCTCGGCATAGAGGAAGAATCGTTCGTCGAACCCGCCGACCTGGGCCAGGGCCTCGGCGCGCAGCAGCAGGACGGAGCCGATCACGAAGGTTGCGCCGCGGTGCCATCGCCCGAGCCCGACGGCCTCCAGCCAGGTCGCGGCCGGATGAGGGAACGGCCAGGCCACGCGCGCCGGCGCGCCCGCATCGTCGACCTGCGAGGGGGCGACGCTCGCCCGGTCCGGTTCGACAAGCAGTGCGCGGTGCAGTGTCGTGATCGTCTCGGGGGTGATGTGTGCGTCGGGGTTGAGCAGCAGCACGTCGGCGTGCGCGCGGGTATGGCGCAGGCCGATGTTGACACCGTATGCGAACCCGCCGTTGTGTTCGGCGTCGACGTAGCGCGCGCCGGCCTCCTCGGCGACCTGTCTCACGTCGGCAGAGCTGGAGTTGTCGACGACGATGACCCGCAGGTCGCGCAGCGGCGCCAGAGCACGCGCGAGCAACGCGGCGGCGCCATACGCCACCACGACGACATCCAGGGCGCGCTCCGCGACGGGGACCGGCTGGTGGGTTGCGGCGCGGTAGAGGTCCAGTTGCGCCATGGCGACGGCGTCCCAGTCGAGCTCCTCGGCACGCGCCAGCCCGGCCTCGCGAAGCCGGGTCGCCGTCTCGGGCTGCAGGCCGACGGTGAGCAGGGCCTTCGCGAGGGCATCCGCGTCGCCGGGCGGCACGAGCAGTCCCGCGCCTCCCACCACCTCGGGCAGCGCCCCGGTGCTGGTAGCGACGACAGGGGTGCCGCAGGCCATCGCCTCCGTCGCGACGCGGCCGAACTGCTCGGTCCAGCCCGCAGTCGCGATGGACGGCACGGCGAGCACGTCGAGGCCGCGATAGAAGTCGGGCAGCTGCTCCTGGCGGAGCGGACCGAGCATCTCGACCCGCCCGGTCATTCCCAGTCGGGCGGCCTGTGCCACCAACTCCTCACTCAACGGGCCGTCGCCGGCCATCCTGACCGTCAGCCGGTCGTCACGCGCCAGCGCGTCGAGCAGCACCCGCACGCCCTTGTGCTGCGCCAGCCGGCCGCTGTATCCGACGACCACGCGCTCGCCGTCGCCGGCGTGCGGGCGGCGGGCAGGCGAGAAGAGCCGGCGGTCCAGACCGAGCCCGATGACCGACGGCCGGCCGGGGAAACCCTTGCGTTGCGCGATCTCGCCGGCCCGCCGATTGCACACATACATCCCGGCGGCGTGCCGCAGCGCCCAGCGCTCGCACCACCGGAAGGGGACCGGATAGCGCTTGTCGAGGTTCTGCGCCGAATACAACACGTAGGGTGGCCGCCCGCGGCGCAGGCGGCGCATCGCGAGGATCTCGGCGGTCGCGAGAGCGAACGGCTCCTCGTGGATGTCGAGCAGGTCGCACGGCTGCCCCAGTGCGCGCCAGATGGGCCGCGGGTCATACAGGAAGAGGGCCGGGTGTCGGCCCCAGGTGCGCACCGGCGTCACCTGCTCGCCCGGCTCCGGTGTCAGATGGACCTCGCGACCGCCCTCGTTCCATGCCTGCGCCGACAGCAGGGTGACTGTTGCTCCGAGGCGGCGCAGGGCCCGTTCGCGCTCGCGCCAGGTGCCCACGACGGCACTGTGCGAGATGCGTGTGATGCGCACGCGGGCCCCCTTGCAGCCGGATGAGCACAGGATGACACGTAGCAGCGTAATGCGGCCCGTCGGCCGGGTGCTCTACGATGAGCCGAAAGTCGGGAGAAGCGGGAGATCCACAGGTGACGGTGCGCGAGTTCCTACGGATCATCCGCGTTCGATGGCTGAGCGTTGTGGCATGCGCACTGATTGTGCTGGCGGCGACGGCGGCGGTGGTGTTCGCCCAGCCGCGGGTCTACACCGCGACCGCCGAGGTCTATCTGCAGACGGCCGGTGGCTCCAAGAACAGTCAGGTGGCCGTCAGCGCACAGGATCTGCAGACGTACGTGGCCGTCCTCGGCTCGCCGCCGGTGGTCGACCCGCTGCGCAAGAAGCTCGGCCTGCCGGCCGATTATCCCGTCGACATCTCCGCCGAGGTCGGCAAGCAGGCGCCGATCCTGACGATCACCGCGAGGGACTCCGACCCGCAGCTGGCTGCCAAGATCGCCAATGCCGTCGGACCGCAGCTGGCCGACGTCGCGGGCACCTTCTCGCCGCTGCTGCGCTCGACCGGCGCGACGGTCAAGTCGACGACGGTCACTCCGGCGTCCGCGCCGTCGTTTCCGACCTCACCGAGGTATGCCCGCGACCTGGGGCTCGCGCTGCTGGCCGGCGTGTTGATCGGGATCGGCATCGCCCTGGTGCGGCACGGGATGGACACCAAGGTGCGCAGCGAGGACGACATCGCCGCCATCAGCGACGCGCCGGTGCTGGCCGCGCTGCCACAAGAGCGTGGCGGCAGCCTCGACGACTGGGCCAACGACGGGCATCGCCACCACGGCTACGTCGAGGCCATCCGCCGTCTGCGCACCAGCCTGATGTTCGTCGACGTCACGACCAAGGGTCATTCCTTCGTCATCACCTCGTCCGTGCCCATGGAGGGCAAGACCACCACGGCGATCAATCTGGCGCAGACCATGGCCGAGGCCGGCAAGCGCACCCTGCTGCTGGATGCGGATCTTCGACGGCCGGGCGTCGCGCCGATGATGGGTCTGGAGGGCAGCGTCGGCCTCACCACGGTGCTGCTCGGGCGGGCGAGTCTCGCCGACGTGGTGCAGCAGCGGGGAGACACGGGCCTTTTCGTGCTTCCGGCGGGGGAGATCCCGCCGAACCCGTCCGAGTTGCTCGGCTCTGCCAGGATGGCCGACCTGTTCGCGCAGATGAGCGCCGAATACGACTTCATCCTGGTGGACAGTCCGCCGTTGCTGCCGGTCGTCGACGCGGTCCTGCTCGACAAGCTGACCGCGGGCATGGTGATGGTCGTTGCAGCTGACCGCACCCGCAAGCGAGAGCTGGCTCAGGCCGCCAAACTGCTGGAGACGTCGGACGTCGACGTGTCCGGGTTCGTGCTCAACCTGATGACGCCGAAGTCGGGCGGCTACTACTACCAGTACTCCTACCGATCGGCTCGTGAGACTCGTCGGGCGCGCCGCGCGGCGAGCAAGGAGAAGACCTCCGAACCTCGGGTCAGGGCCTGACGCCCTCGTCCCGCTCGACCTCGGCGATCAACCCCCGGTCGGTGAGATCGGCGACGAATGCGGTCACGTCTGCGGCGACGTCGTCGGCCCGGACTCCGGCAGCCTGGGCGACCCGCTCGATCAGCCCGTCGCACGGTTGATCCTCGAGGGAGCGCCAGATCGTCGCCGCGGAGTCGGTCAGTCGGATCAATTGGTCTGCGCAGAGGTCGCCGAGGTAGACGGTGCCGTCGCCGCTGCCCAGATCGTGGCCGTCGACGACGGCCACGTGGGCGGGACGGCGGTAGTGACGTGTCATCGGCGCGCTGCCCCCTGACGTCGACCCGTGATCGCCTGACGGATCTCGTGCGCTGCCAGCCCGATTCGCCGCACGAATTCGCGGGCGACCTCACCCCGCGTGGGTGGCCTGCCGTGGAGCATCGTCAGGTGGTCGGTGTTGACCAGCAGAGCGCGACCGGCGAGCGCCAGCTTCCCCCGCAGGGTCGGCGCCGTGCGGATGCGCGCCCACCATTCGCCGGTGCGGGTGCTGCCATAGGCGGCGACCGCCCACATCGGGTAGCTGGGGTCGTCGCGGTGATCCTCCAGATGCCCGGTGATCACGGAAAAGGCCGTGCCCGCGCCGAATTCGTCGACCAGGCGGGTGATGGTGGTGCGCCGGCCGGTGTCGGCGTCGCTCCAGAGCAGCTCGATGTCGCGCGCGGCACGCGGGGCGTGCGGTGCGCGGGCGGCGCACAGCAGGAGGATGAGGCGGTGATCGTCGTCGCTGGGCATCGCACACGGGATGCCCGCGATGTCCCGTGTGACGCGGCGCTTCCAGAGCCGGTCGAACGCGACCTGCGACGATGACCCGATGCCGGGAATCAGGCGGTGGATGTCGGCATACCCCCAGACGGGGTGTCGGAAGGTCGATGCGTGGCCCTGGGCCGAGCCGGTCATGAACGTGTCGAGTTGCGCCCATCCGGCGCCCTTCAGCTCGCGCATGAATCGCTCGACGTGGTCCGGGTGCACGAGCACGTCGGCGTCGCTGCTGGTGCCGCGGTGGAGCGCCAGCGCGGATTCGGCGGCCGGACCCTTGAAGTGCAGCACGGGCACGTCATGGTCCTGCGCGAGCCGTTGCAGCGCGGCATGGGCGAAATGCACCCGCGCCGCCTGCTCGACGTCGTCCACGTGTCACCCCTTTGCCCGCGCCGCGGTCAACGGTATCGGTTCGAGGGCGTTCGCAGGCATCGTCCGGGCGGGCGGGTGGTGTCGACGGCCATCAGCCGCGGATCTCTGACCGCACAGCCTCCAGCCACTTCCTGCCATGCCTGGCATCGGGTTCGAGGTAGTTCCCCTCTGCCCACTCGTTCCACGACTTGATCCACACGAGGCGCTCCTGCTCGGGCCGGTCGGCGACCACCGTGAGTGCCTGGCGGAGGTTCGAAGCGAACTTCTCGGGCGTGGCACCGGTGAGCGCCAAACCGTCGCGGCCCGCTCGTGGAGTGTTGTCCCAGTTCGGATACACGCACGGCTGGTCGGTCGGCTCGAAGCGCGTCTCGCTGACGGCCGTGTCGGAGTACGGATAGATCTCGGGGCCCCCGAGCGCCTTGCGCAGCACCCGCATTCGCATGTGGTGGAACGTCGAAAGGCTTGCCGGAAGTCGGACTAGCACGCTGGCATCGAACCCATCGGCGTCGGCGGTGGTATATCGGCGGCCCGTCCCCAGCAGATCACTCGCCTCCGCGACCAGGTAGAGGCCCGGTAGTCCCGCGTCGCTGGCCATACGTTGCCAATGTTCCACGAAGGCTGCTGGATTCGGAAGCTCCTCGGGCCGGAAGACGTAGAACACCGGGCGACCGTTCACGCGAAGATATCGTTCGTCTCGAAACGCAGGAAGGACGCATTGGAAGTGCGCGGTCTCGTCTTCCGGGCCGGGGTATTTCTGCTCCATCAGGATCCTGTCGGGTGCGGCATGCCATATGCCGGTCCACGTCTGGTTCGCCCATGCGAGGCAGAACGAGATCTCCGGTGAGCCGGACCGGAGCACCTCTTGGAAGGGACGTTCCAGGAGGCGTTGCCCGTGGCCGAACCAGTAGTGCCAGTAGACGAATGCCTCGATCCCGTGTTGGCGTGCGAGGTCGCTTTGTTGTTGGCGCGTCTCGGGTACACGGAGATCGTAGAAGCCGAGTTCCGACGGCAGGTTCGGCTGTTGGTGGCCCGGGAACAGCCGGCGTGCCCTGGTCGTATTCGTCCACTCGGTGAAACCGGGGCCCCACCATCGATTGTTCTCGGGGATCGGGAAGTACTGCGGGAGATAGAACGCGAGTGCTCTGGCGCGGGGCAGCCCGAACGTGGTCTCCGCAATGTCGTCCACGGTCGCCCTCCTCGGTCGCGCTATCGACGGTGACGGTACAGGAGCTCGTACGCCTCGCACACGCGGTCCATGGAGAATGCTCGGCTTCGCTCGAGACCGGCGCGCACGAGATCTTCCCGCCGCGTCGCGCTGGTCAGGACACTGCTCAGGCGTGCGCCGATCTCGGGGAGTGGGGCTATGATGCCTGAGGCTCCTTCCTCAGTGACGTACCGCGCGCCGACGTTGGGCGTGGCCACGACTGCGGTGCCGCTCGCCATGGCTTCGGCGTAGGGGATGCCGAAGCCCTCGTAATCCGAGGGAAGGCAAAACGCCCACGCTCTCGCATAGAGATCGGCGAGTTCCTCGTCATCCACGGATCCGAGGACATGAATGCCTGGCCCTGGGTCAGGCGGTGCATCGCGGGTGACCATCCATAGCTCCGCGTCGGGCACTTGCGATCGGACGTCTGCGGTGAAGGTTCGCGCGAGGTCTCTGCCTCTCTTCCGGCCGTTCCAGGTGCCGACGAACAGGACTGTCGGGTGGCCGGTCTTGGCCGCGCGATCGGGTCGAAAGTGGTTGGTGTCCACCCCATTGGGGATGACGGACCGGACCCACGGCGTCCATTTGCGCGTCCGCGGAGACACGGCGACGGTGTGGTCGGCCACCACGCTCGCGAGCACCTCGCTGAGGCCGAGAGCCACCATCCGCGTACGCTCTTTGACCCCCTTGATCCGAAGGGCCTCCTCGAAGCAGGAGCCATGGAGCGTCCGCACGTGGGTCTGTACACGTCGCCGCCACATCCAGTAGTCGTCACCGTGCGCGTGCAGCACATCGAATGCAGAGAAATCTGTCCGTGCCAACGTGGTCGCGAAGCGGAAGGTGCGCAATGATCCCGAAAGCTGCACCCGGTGGTGGTGATACGTCGCGTCGCCGACCGGTGGACACGGACTGAATACTGTGACGTCGTGTCCTCGCGCCTGCATAGCATTCGCCAGCGCATTGACCTGGTAGCCGACGCCGATCTTGCTGTCGCTCGGCAGGTAGTAGGAGATCATCGCGATCTTGAGGACATCCTCGACGCGACGTGTCGTGCTCACGTTCGTGTGCCCCGCGCGTCATCTGCACGGCCCGAGATCAGCATGTGTCCCACGGTAGGACATCGAGCGATCGACACGTCGTGTCGCGTCAGAACGACAGGTAGCCTGCACATATGAGCGCAGCGACGTTCTCAACTTGTTCACGCGGTTGCTGTGTCTGTGCGGCGATGGTTATGTGCGTCCCGAGACGTTGACTCGTTACCACCTGCATCGCGTCAACGTGAGCCGGGACTTTCGGGAGTTGGCTAGAGATGCGCCCAATCCTGCGGCGTGAGCTCGACTTGGCTGAGGAGGGCGGAGGCCGCCCGGCGAGTAGACGCATGTCACCAGGGACTGAGACGTCGGCGCGAACTGGCGGCACACCAAACTTTCGATGCTGCGAGGTTCGTCAATCGCGGCAGTGTCGTCAGCGAGAATGATGTTGGGGCACCCCCCAGTTGTGGAGAGCGTCGCGAAAGGGGAAACGCCGGTTTCCTGGCCAATCTGATCGCCGAGCTGGGCCGGATGAGCGCCTGCGTCCTGTGGCCAACTGCGGGGATCGGCCGATTACCTCGGCCTTGTTCGAACGCGGAATGATCGTCCTCCACATCCGAAGGGAGGCGCCCTCGTGCACTCCCATCTCCAGCAGGGTGGACTTCGTCATGAGCAGTCTGTATAGATGCTGCCGGTGGTGCCGCGTGTACGAGTGTGCGCTGACCTTGTCGGTGCCTTCGATGCGGGCGATGTGGCTCCAGGTTGCGATCCCGTATCGCTGGTGGCAGCTCCCGGCGCCGCTCCGAGCCACCGTAGCCGAGCGTCGCTGACATGTGGCGAGATGGCGCTCCGCAAGCGGTTTTTCAAGATCATCGAGGCAAGACTCTCGTTGTGGCCTGGAAGTGCTCTGGAAGGATTCCAGGACGGTGCGTTTCCCAAGACACTCGGCAGCGTCTCAAAACGTCTCACGACTACTTGTTCTGCAGCAATGATCGCCATGTCCGACCGGAGCTCGACACGCGGTCACATCGGGATCTGCCGGCCGCATCCGAGCCGGGATACCTTCTCCTTGGTTGTCGCTACGCTTCATCATGTGACGGGAAGCGCGCGCGAGATTGGCATCGTGGTGGTGGGCGCCCAGAAATCGTTCAGCACAACCATTGCCAAGGTGCTGGGTCAGCATCCCCAAATCGATATGGCGTCCGGCGAATTCCATGGGTTCTTGGACGGGCCGTACGCTGCCGGATCCGCAAGGCGGCTGCACGACCTGTTCAGGGATGACTCCGCTCCGGTCAAGGCATTCAAGTGCGCTTCATACCTGGCCGATCCGCATGTGCCGCAGCGACTGCATGACGATCTCGGTGCCCCGCACATTGTTGCGTGCTTGCGCAACCCCATAGAGCGGGCGCAGTCGGCCTGGTACTGGCTCATCCGCACCGGCCTGTTGCCGGTGATCGGTGCAGATGAGGGCCTGCGCTGGCTCATGGAGCACGAGGAGCCGCCACCGCGTTATACGGCCTTCGAATGGAGGCATGCGCGAGAAGTGTTGGGCTGGGGGCTGTATGACCTGCACTTGCAGAGGTATGCCGAGTGCTTCAAGCCCGAGAGGCTGCACGTCATCACCGATCTGGACTTCATGCCCGAGAACACGGATGCGGTGATGGCCTCGCTGATCGCCGCGCTGGGTCTGCCGCCTTTCACGCCGACTGCTCAGCGACACCGCAGCAATGAGGGCGTCTATTCGCTCACCAGGCTGAGGTGGCTCAGCACGCGGCAGCGCTTCGTGTGGAACCTGGGCGATGACGGCGTCTGGACTCAGGGAACGCCGCACGTCTGGTGGAAGTGGCTCGCGAATGCCGCTGTGGTCGGC
>CAYPQR010000033.1:0-13782 GCA_964412865.1 uncultured Intrasporangiaceae bacterium | reverse complement strand
CACCACCCGAACACCGCAGCAGCGCCTGACGGTCCCGACCTTGTGACCACGCTCATCCGAGACGTGACCATGCCCCAGAATGGCTGGTTGAGTAGGGCGAGGCGCTAGAGCGTGTCTCCCAAATCTGGGGGGTCGGGCCTGGGACTGTGGATGGCATGGTGCGTCAGGGACAGATTTCGGATGAGTTCTGGGAAGTGGTCGAACCGATGCTTCCGGCCTCGCGGGGTCGGCGGGGGCGGCCGTGGGCCGATCACCGCAGGATCTTGGAGGGTATCTGTTGGCGGTATCGGACCGGGTCGCCGTGGCGGGACGTGCCCGAGGAGTTCGGGCCGTGGAAGACGGTGTGGAAGCGCCATTTCCGCTGGTCAACGGACGGCACGTATCAGCAGATGCTGGAGGCCGCGCAGGACGCTGGATTGGTGCAGGACAGCGTCGAGGAGGACATCGAGCAGTTGTTGTCGGTCGACTCGACGATCGTGCGGGCCCATCAGCACGCGGCCGGTGCGCGCAAGGACTCGGTCTCGCCGCAGACTGTCGCGGACGCCGCCAGTTACACAGGGGGGCCCATCGAACTACAAGAATCCGCCGCCCGAGCCGGCTGACCACGCCTTGGGGCGGTCTCGTGGAGGCTTGTCGACCAAGATCCATTCCTTCGCCGATCAGACGACTGCGACGGTGCAGATCCGTCTGACCGGTGGCCAGGCCGGGGACAATCCCCAGTTGATGCCCCTGCTGGATGATCGGCGTGCCGCGGGCCGGTCGTGGCGGTTCCGGCTCCTGGCGGACAAGGGGTACTCATACAACTCGACGCGAACCAAGCTGCGGGAGCGCAGAATCGCGCACACGATCCCGGAACGTTCTGACCAGATCGCCTGGCGCAAGGCCCAGGGCAGCAAGGGGGGACGACCGCCGACGTTCGACCCGCAGACGTACAAGAAGCGCAACGCGGTCGAGCGCAGCTATCTACGCTTGAAGCAGTGGCGCGGCATCGCCACCCGCTATGACAAACACGCCCGTACCTTCCTCGGTGGCGTCCTGCTCGCAGCCACGATCATCTACATCAAGAATCATTAGGAGACACGCTCTAGCCGAGGCCGTATCGAAACCTCGCAAGAAGCGCTGCCAACTGGCCTGGCAGCGCCCGCTCGCAGGTCTCGATACGCTCTCGACTTCGTCTCGTGCTACTCGACCAGCCGGTGTCTGATTACCGAACCGGTGCCGGGGCCGGCTCTGCCGGGACCCCGGATCTTCGCCGCAGGGCCGGCATCACGACGAAAAGCACCAGTGCGCAGCCGATCCCGGTAGCGACCGTCAGGGTCAAACCCAACGAAAGGCCCGTCGCTCCGGCCATGGAAACCAGTGGGGCGACGATCGGGCCGACGGCCATGGTGGACATCCCGAAGACCGCCGCCGCAGTGCCGGCCCGCTCGCCGTGGTCGGTCAGCGCGAGGGTCGAACCGTTGGGCCGGTTGATGCCGCTGGCGAGCATGTAGACGCCCAGACCGACCAGAAGCGCGGCGAGCCCGAAGCCAAGGCCGACCACGCACAGCACGCCGATCGAGGCGGCCGCGGCGAGCACCGCACCGACCGCATACATGCGGGCGGGGCCCGTTCGTGCGACAGCGATCCTGTTGATCTGTGAACCCACCACCGCCATCACCGAGTTGCCGGCGAAGACCGCGCTGAACTCCTGGGGTGACAGGTGGAACTCGCGCTCCAGCACGAAACTGATGGAGGCGAGGTAGGTGAAGAACGCCGCACCCGTGCATGCACTGACGGCGACGTAGGTGGCGAAGAGCCGGTCGCGCAGCACGGTACCCAAGCCCCGGAACAGTGCGCTTGTCCCATCCGAATGCCGTGCCTCGTGCGGAAGCGTCTCCCGGAGAAACAGCGCTGTCACGGCATAGAGCAGCGCGCCGACCCCGGTCAGCACGACGAAGATGCCTCGCCAGCTCATGACACCCGCCAGTTGGCCGCCCAGCACCGGTGCGATGATCGGCGCCAGGGCACCCACCAGCGCGAGCAGCGAGAGCAGGCGGGCAAGCTCGATGCCCGACGCGAGATCACGCGCCACAGCCAGCCCGATGACGATGCCCGCCGATCCCGCCACGCCCTGCAAGAAGCGTGCCGCGAGCAGGATTGCGATGTTCGGCGCGATCGCACAAACGAATGAGAGCAGCGTGAACATGGTGATGCCGGTCAGCAGTGGTGTGCGACGACCGAAGCGGTCGGAGGCCGGACCCATCACCAGCTGGCCGACCCCGAGGCCGAGCATGCACGCCGACATGGTGGCCTGTGCGAGGCTGACGCTCGTACCCAGGTCGTCCGCGAGGCGGGGCAGCGACGGCATGTAGAGATCCATCGACATGGGCGCGAACGCCTCCAGCGCCCCCAGCACCAGGGCTGCGCGGCGTGTGCTCATCGCCGAGACGACGGGTTGCCTCCGCTTCACTCCGACCCGGCGGGCTTCGCGCTCAGAAGGCGACGTAGCCACGAGCCTCGTGCTGCCACAGCCGCTTTCGAAACGATCGCGTCCGGTGAGAAGCCGGAGAACCCGTGATATCCGCCGGCCCACACGTGCAGCTCGGCCTGGCCGCCTGCCGCCCAGATGCGCGTGGCGTAGTCGACCGTCTCGTCGCGGAACACCTCGGCCGCACCGACGTCGATGTATGCCGGGGGCAGCCCGGACAGGTCACGGGCTCGCGACGGCGCGGCATACGGGGAGACCGCATCCGTGCCACGGTCGGTGCCGAGCAGTGCGTCCCATCCGGTGTCGTTGTTGTTGCGATCCCAGGCGCCGATGCCGTCGTATTGCCGGCTCGACACGGTCTCGTTGCGGTCGTCGATCATCGGGCACGACAGTATCTGGCCGAGCAGGGCCGGTCCGCCACGGTCGCGCGCCATGAGCGCGGCCGCCGCCGACAGGCCTCCGCCCGCGCTCGCACCGGTGACGATGATGCGCTCGGGGTCGACCCCGAGCTCCGGCGCATGTTCGGCAAACCAGACCAGGCCCGCATAGCAGTCCTCGACCGGCGCGGGATGCGGATGCTCCGGAGCCAGACGGTATTCGACGGACACGGCGACCGCACCGTAGTCGAGCACGTCGTCCACCATGCCGATCGCGCCGAAGTAGCGGTCGCCGAGGATCATTCCCCCGCCATGGATGCCGTAGAACCCCGGTGCGGGAGCGTCGAGGCCGCGCGGCCGCATGAGCGTCAGCGCGACCTCGGGCGCGCCCTCCGGGCCCGGCGCCACATGTTCCTCGACGTCGACCGGACGGTCGCCGATCACCGCCGCGAGTGGCGGCATGGTGGTCCGGAAATGCTCCCGGTTGGCGAGGATCGTATGGGCGCGCAACGGGATCGCCTCGACGTTTGCGAGGAATGCGGCCAACCCGGGCTCGAGTTCGGGGTCGTAGGGCACCGGCGTGTAGGTCGTCATCACAGTCCCATCACTCGGCGCAGCCACGACGTCCGGGTCGCCAGAGCGGCCTGGGTCAGCTCGCTGTCCGGGGCGTACATGTCGAATCCGTGGCATCCGCCTCCCCACACATGCAGTTCGGCCTGACCGCCGGTTGCCCAGATGCGCCTGGCGTATTCGACGTCCTCGTCCCGGAAGAGCTCTGCGCTGCCGACCTCGATCAGTGCGTTCGGCAGTCCGCTGAGGTCCTTCGCGCGACTCGGCGCGGCATACGGCGACGCTGCGTCGGTGCCGGCGGCGTCGCCGAGCAGCGATGACCAACCGGCGAGGTTGGCCTCGCGGGTCCACGTGCCCAGGCCCGCATACTGGTGGCTGGCGACGGTGGTGTTGGAGTCGTCGATCATCGGGCACAACAGCATCTGCCCGGCGAGTCGCGGGCCGCCGCGGTCGCGGGCCATGAGCGCCATCGCGGCGGCCAGTCCACCACCGGCGCTGCCGCCCATGACGACGATGCGGGCGGGGTCGATCCGCAGTTCCGACGCGTGGGCGGCAGTCCATACGAGGCCCGCGTAGCAGTCCTCCGCGGGCGCCGGGTGAGGGTGCTCGGGTGCCAGGCGATACTCGACATTGACTGCGACGACCTCGAGTTCGTTGACGAGGTCCGCCAGCCGCGGCGTGTCCATGTGGCGCGAACCCATCATCATCCCGCCGCCGTGGATGTTGTAGAGGCCCGGCACGGCACCCTCGACAGCGCGCGGGGACAGCACCGTGATCTCGAGGGCGGGAGCACCCTGCGGCCCGGGGATCGTGTATTCCGCGGCGTCGATCGGGCGATCACCGATCACCTCCTCCGTGGGCAGGTTCATGGCGTCCATGTCGCGGCGGATCTGAGGCAGGGTCTCGGGCGTCGGCTGCGGACCCGACATGCGCGCCATCTGCTGTACGACGGGTGCGATCTGTGGATCGAACGGAACGGGACGGACCGGCACGATGGCCTCCTGGTCTGACGTGGTTGATTCGGTTGTCTGCGCCATCACGGTCCCTCCGGGTCCACGATCCCCTTGTCGACCCAGAACGGCTCGACCGCGGCGCGCAGCTCGTCGGCGCCGATGCGCTCGAGCAGCGCCGGGGCCTCGAGGTTCTGTTTCACCTGGTCCAGACTGCTGGCGCCGAACAGCGTCGACGTGGTGGCCGGGTGGGCGAGGGTGAACGCGATCGCGAGCTGCACCGCGGTCGTGTCGAGCGTGCGGGCGAGCTCGAGCACATCGGGCACGATCTGCTTGATGCGCTCGCGGATGTCTCCCGGGTCGCGGCCGATCTGTCGTGTGGGCTCGGTGCGGCCGGCCAGGATCCCGCCCTCGAGCACGTCGGAGGCCTCCATCGACAGGCCGCCTGAGAACAGCTTTGCGAACGGTTCACCGTCGGGGATCGACCGCCGCGCGAGGCTGTATTTCAGCTGCGCCAGCTGTGGTCCGTCGATGCCGTGCTCGGTCGCGAGTCGCTGGACGGTGGCGATGTTGGTCGCCGACCAGTTGTTGACTCCCCAGGCTCGGATCAGACCGGCGTCGATCTGACGACCGAGGTCGACGACGACTGCCTCCAGATCGATGTCGTCCCGCCGCACGTCGCCCAGGACGACGAGGTCGGTGTGTTCGAGTCCTGCTCGCATCAGGGCATTCTCGAGTTGCGGCCGGAAGCCTTCGTCTCCGAAGCCCTCAAGCCACAGCTTGGACGAGACGAGATAGTCGTCGCGCCGGGCGCCGACGGCGCGGATGATGGCGCCGAACAGCACGTCGGTGGGGGCACCTCCCGCTTGCGGGGGAGAGACCGGTGGGTGGCCGGGCGCGGCATACACGCCGATGTCGAAGAGGTTGACGCCTCGGTCCAGCGCGTAGCGGATCATGGCGACCGCGTCGGCGAAGTCCATGCGGTCGTAGGTGTGCCAGGAGCCGAGCGAGAGGACGGACGCCTCCATGTCGGTGGTGCCGATGCGGCGGCGTTGCAGTTGATCGGTCATCGGGTGCCTCCTATGCGTCGATGCTCGGGTCGATGACGGCCTTCACCTCGTCGAGGCGTTGCATGGCCGCGATGCGCTCCGAGGCGGCCTCGAGTCCGACCGGGGTGCCGAACAGATCGTCCCAGGGCATACGGTCGGCGAAACCGTCGAAGAACTCGATCGCGCGGTAGTAGTCGGAGATGTCTCCGTTGAGCGAGCCCACGACCGTCAGCTCCTTACCCATCAGCGTGCCCAACGGTACGCCGCTCGCATCGGGGCCGGTCGTGCCGACGATGGCGACGTGGCCGCGCTGTGCCGCCATGTCGATCGCCTCACGGCCGACCGTCGGTGCACCGGCGAAGTCCAGCACGACGTCGGCGCCGAGCCCGTCGGTGAGCTCGCGGACGCGATCGACGATGCCGTCGGAACCGACCTCGATGTCGACGGTCTCGTCGGCGCCGAAGCGCTTGGCCAGGTTCAGCCGCTGCTGCGGAGCCCCGACGGTGATGACGGTCCCTGCGCCCGAGATGCGCGCGACAGCGGTGGCGAACAACCCGAGCGCACCCGCGCCCTGCACGACGACCGCACTTCCCGGACGTATGGCGCCGACTCGCGAGAACGCCCGAAGCACAGTCTTCGCCGCGCAGCCGGCCATGGCCGCCCGGTGATCCGGGACGCTGTCGGGCAGCAGCAGTTTGGCCGCATCGGGCACGACATAGGCGTAGTCGGCGAGGCCGGCGGTCGCATACGGCGGCACGTCGGAGCGCTGCATGAAGCCGTAGCCGCGGTGTGAGCAGGCGACCGGTTCGCGCAGGACGACGCAGCCGAAGCATTCGCCGCAGGTCGATTCGGACCAGCCGATGCGATCGCCGGGTGAGATTGCACGGCCCAGCGCGTCGCGGGTGCCGTCGCCGACCGCGACGACCTCGCCGACCATCTCGTGCCCGAGCACCATGGGCAGCATGCCGGGGAAAGTCATCTTCCCCGACCAGATCTCCACGTCCGTGCCGCACAGGGTGGCGCGGGTGATGCGGACGACCGCGGCGCCCGGCTGGATGTCTCGCGGCAGGGGGAGCTCCTGCATCTGCAGCGGCTCGCCGTGTGCGGTCAGCACCGCCGCACGGGTCGATTGGGGGACCGTCATGGAACCTCCTTGAGTCTGGACCAATTGGGGAACCAGCGGTTACATTAGTCTACAAACGTTGAGAAAAGAACCCCGAATGCAGGAGACTCTGTGTCGCAACCAGATCCGCTCGTCCAGCCCGCCGACCTCGTGCTGCGCCGCGGTGTCGTCCACACGATGGACGACGCACCGCAGGAGCGGCCTGCGGAGTCCCTCGCGATCCGCGACGGGCGTGTGCTGCGTGTCGGCGACGATGATGATGTGGTCGCCACGGCGGGGCCGAACACGCGGGTCGTCGACCTGCAGGGGCGTGCGGTCATACCGGGCATCAACGACGCGCACCTGCACGCCACCTGGCTGGGCTCGGTCCGGCCCCGCACGGAACTGGGCTTCGGTCACGCTCCCGCCGTGGCGCCGCTTTGCTCCGCCGACGATCGTCGGGCCGCGGTGCTGCATGCCGCAGATCTGCTGGCATCACTGGGGATCACAAGCTATACAGAACCGGGCATCGGCCCCGGGGAGGACGACGGTCCCACCGGCGCCTTCGGCAGCGCGGTCGCCGACACCTACCGTGACCTGGCCGGGGAAGGGCTGTTGAAGGCCCGCGTCACGGCGCTGGCGCTCTTCGGCGTGCTCGACGGCCCGAGCGACGTCGACAGTTTTCTCGCCGGGTTGGCCACGCTCGACACCTCGACCCCGGACCCGTCACGGCTACGGTTCGCGGGCGTCAAGATCTTTGCCGACGGCATCCCTCCGATGCACACGGCCTACACCCGCGCCCCGTATGTGGGTGGCGACACGGCGTCCCTGCTGGTCGAGGGCGGCAGCGACGCGCAACGAGAGGCCAACTTCGCCAAGATGCTCGTCGCCGCGCACAGCGCGGGGCTGCAGATCGGGGTGCATGCCACGGGCGATCGGGCCGTGGATCTGATGCTCGACGCGCTGGAGGGGGCCGGCGACATCGAAAGGACACGGGACCTCGGGCACTACGTGATCCACGGCGACCTCGTGGATCACAGTCAGTTGGAACGTATGGCGCGCGCGGGCATCGGGATGTCGGTGCAGGCCGGGATCGCGGTCCATACCTGCGGCATGGTCGAGCCCGAGATCGGGGCGGCACGGGCCGCACACGCGTGGCCGCTCCAGGATGCTCTCGACACGGGGGTGCACATGTGCCTGACCTCGGACTCTCCGATCCTCTCGCCGGACTGGCGGCGACAAGTCGCGGCGGCGGACGACTGGCTCGGGCGGGCCGACGACGTGCGAGCGCGCATGGCTGCGCTATTGCGCTGCTACACCGTCACGCCGGCTCATCAGGACGGTGCAGGATCGTGGAAGGGCCGGCTCCTGCCCGGTATGGCAGCGGACATCTGTGTGCTCGGGGCCGACCCGATGCGCGTGACCCCCGCCGAGTTGCCGGATGTCGACGTCGATCTGACCATCACGGCGGGGGCCATCGTGCACGACCGGAGTCAGGTCAGCAGTTGACCGCCGTCCACCGGGAGGCTCACTCCGGTGATGTGGGCCGACTGCGGTCCGGCCATGAACAGGACGGCCGCAGCGACGTCGTCGACGGGTGCCATCCGGCGCAGCGGAATCCGTGACTCCCAGGCCTCCCGTGCCGGCGACCCCTCGGGCATACCGGTGGCGAGAGCCTCGGTGAGCACCGGGCCGGGTGCCACCGCATTCACGCGGACGCCATGCTGTGCCAGTTCTATCGCGGCCCAGCGGGTGAGTGCGTCGACGGCCGCCTTGCTGCTCTCGTAACCGCCCATTCCGGGTGTGGGCTGCCGGCCGCCGATCGACGACAGGTTGACGATGACGCCCGAGCCCGTCCGGGCCATCTGCCGGCCGACTCGCTGCGTCATCAAGAACGTGCCGAACACGTTGGTGTGCAGGATCGTTTCCATGTCGGTCGGCGCCAGTTCCAGCAGGCCGCCGTGCAGGTGAAGGACCCCGGCGTTGTTGACGAGCACGTCGATCGATCCGTGATCCCGCGTCACTTGCTCGACCAGCGCGTCGACCGACGACGCGTCGGCGATGTCCACCGCGACCGACGAAACACCAAGATCGGCAGCCACTTCGGCCGAACGATCACCATCCTTGTCGGCGATGATCACGTCGTCGCCCTCTGCTCGGAACGCGGCGGCGATGGCTGTGCCGATCCCACCCGCGCCTCCCGTGATCAGCACTGTGCGCGCAGATGTCATTTCTCATTCCTTTCGGCGGAACCCCTTGCGTGCGAATGATTTATAGTCTACACATGTAGCGTATAAATCACGCGCTTTCCGGAGGGAACAATGACGCAGGCGGTCTCCGCCCCACGACGCAGGCTCGGGCCGATCGGGCCGGAGGTGCCGCCGATCGGCTTCGGCTCGTGGAACACCTGGGACAGAATGGAGTTCGACGACGCGGTCGCGATGGTTCACCGCGCGGTCGAGCTCGGATGCGGCTTCTTCGACGTTGCGCACTACAACATGGGTCCGCATTCGGAAAACGCGCGCACCGACCTCATCTTCGGCCAGGCGGTCCGTGCGGCGGGTCTGACCCGCGACTCGTGGCAGCTGTGCGGCAAGCTCTGGCTCTGGGACTATCCGAACACCGGCTTCGACGAGCAGATGCGTCGATCCCTCGACCGCATCGGTGTCGATCGGGCCGACTTGGTCGTCGTCGGCGACTACCTCGAGCCCGTCGACATCGAGCGGGTGGTCGCGGAGGTCGCCCAGCAGATCGAAATGGGCCGGTTCGACCACTGGGGAGTCAACAACTGGCCCTACCGTGACGTCCGCGCGGCCATCGACATCGCCCACAAGCGCGGCCTGACGCCACCGACGTTCGCACAGCTGAAATACGGCATAGCACGTCGTTCGATAGCCGAGGGCCCCTACTACTCCGAGCTTTTCACCGACGGGGAGCTCGGGCTGCAGGCGTCCGACGTGTTCGAGGGAGGCATCCTGGTCGGCAACACGGCGCCCGACCGCAAGATCGGCGCGGACGTCGGGTCGATCCGCGAGCGGATCGTCGCGGCATACCCGAAGGTCAAGCGCATCGCGGATGACCTCTCGGCGTCGCCGGCTCAGGTGGGCATCGCCTTCTGCCTTTCCTACGGTGCCACCGACAACGTGCTCGTCGGCGCGTCCCGGCGATCGCAACTCGAGGACAATGTGGCCGCGCTGGACCTGCTCGATCGGGTCGGCCCGCAGAAGATCCGAGACCTCACGGCCGAGCTGTGGATCGACCGCGATGTCGCGGCCGACGGCACCTGGTGACCGCGCACGCACGACACCGACTTCTCTCTCAGACACCAACTCCGATGAAAGGCACCACTTCCATGACGCCGCAGTCACCTGCCCCCGCGCCCGACCGCATCCTCGATGTGGCAATCGGATACATGGGCGCCAAGCAACTCTTCGCCGCATCTCGCATCGGCCTGTTCCAGGCCATCGCGGCGGGACACCGCTCGACCGCACAGATCGCCGGCAAGACCGGCGTGAGCGAGCGCGTCGTGCGGATCCTGGCCGACACCATGAACGGCCTCGGCCTGCTCGAGCGCACGGGGTGTGAGTATGAGTTGACGCGCGAGTCAGCGGCCTATCTCGCCGGCGGTGACGGACCGGATCTGGACCCGTTCCTCACGTTCCTCAATCAGATCAGCTTCGCCCAGTGGTCGCAGTTCGACCGTACTGTCGACACCGGTGAGCCGGGCGACTCTCCCATGACGGAGGAGAAGCTGCCGACGTTCATGGCGGGCGTCATGACCTACAACGAGCTGCACGCGAGTATGCTCGCCCGCGAATTCGACTTCAGTCCCTATCGTTCGATGCTCGACTTCGGAGGCCTGTCAGCGGCATTCGCTATCAACGCCATGCGGGCCAACCCCGATCTGACGACCCGGTTCGTCTTCGCTCCTGAGATGACCGAGGGCGTGACCAGCGCCGTGGAGGCGGCCGGCCTGGCCGATCGCGCGGTCGTCGAGGGATCCGCGACCGAGACGGCTCAGCCCGGTGGGGAGCACGACCTCGTCCTGGCAGCTCATGTGATCCACCGTTTCGACGCGGCGCAGAACAGGCGGATCCTGAAAGCCGCGCGGGACGCCGCGGGTGATGGCGCCACCCTCCTGCTGCTCGACTTCTTCCTCGATGACGACGACCGGCAGCGACCGATCGACGCCATGCACGCCGGTGAATACCTCGTGATCGACGGCACCGTCGTCTATCCGATCGAGGACGTGCGCGACTGGCTCGAGTCCGCCGGGTGGAGGTCGCGCGACCTCCTCAGTCTGCCGGGCAGCCCGCGGGTGCTGGTGGCCGACGCCGTCTGATCCGCACGCGGCATTGGGGCGCCCGGGGCCGGAGAGATCCGGCCCCGGGCGCCTTCCGTTTGCCGATCATGGCACCGTCAGCGACGCCGGACGCTGTCATCTTGCGGCTCGGATGAATAGTGGGTCTACCCAGCATGCGATGAACAAGGCTGGCGCTGAATGGTTCTCACAAATTTGACATTTCTGGGCCAACCTATTGCGCGTGTTAGCCAACGATCGTAGACTCAAACCCGGCAGTGTGATCTGGATCTCTCCACACCCGCCTGCCGGAGCCGGGAAACCGACACCGGCGGACGTCGCGCAACAGCCCCCATAGCCCAAGAGAGGGAGACCATGAAGAAGGGCCTCCAGGCAGTAGTCGTCGCCATGATCGCCGTGGTCGCCACGGTGCTCGCAGGCTGCTCCACGCCGCCCGCGAACGGTGCGCCGCATGACGACACCCTGCGGATCGGCAACTTCCAGGACGTCACCTCCTGGAATCCTGCCGACGCCGACATCGGATTCGACGGCCCGTATCTGTCCGCCGTCTACGACGGGCTCGTTTCGCTTGACAAGGAGTCCGACCCCGTGCCGGCGCTCGCGACGTCATGGAAGTACTCCGCCGATCGGCTGACCCTGACGATGCATCTGCGCAAGGGGGTCAGCTTCAGTGACGGCGAGCCCTTCGATGCCAAGGCGGCCGTGGTCAACCTCAACAGCCTCATGCACGGCACCAGGTCGGCACCGACCTACCGCAACGTGAAGAGTGTCAGCCTCGTGGACCCGAGCACCATCCAGCTCCACCTGACCCACCGCGACGACGCCCTGCTCTACTTCATGGGGCTCGGCCGCAGCTGGATGGCTGCCCCGAAGGCGATCAAGAGCGGCAAGATCGTCTCTCACCCGGTGGGCACCGGTGCCTACACGCTGAAGTCGTCCGCCTCGCGCAAGGGCGCGAAATATGTCTTCGTCAAGAAGAAGCACTACTGGGACCCCGAGCAATATCCGTTCCCGAAGGTCGAGGTCTTCCCGATCAACAACGCCACCGCGAGCTATGACGCGATGCTCTCCGGCCAGATCAACGTCCAGTACGGCAACGCGTTCAACATCCCGCGCGCCAAGGACTACGGCTGGAACATCGCCAAGAAGCCGTCGATGTGGATCGGCATCCAGTTCGCCGACCGCGCGGGGAAGGTGTTGCCCGCCCTGCGCAAACAGAAGGTGCGCCAGGCGATCAGCTACGCATTCAACACCAAGGGCATCCTGCAGCTCGGAGGAGGCACGTCAGCGGGCACCGCGACCGATCAGCTGTTCCCGGTCGGCGGCGCAGTCCACGACCCCGGACTGGACTCGAGGTATTCGCACAACATGGCCAAGGCGCGCAAGCTGCTCGCCGAAGCCGGATATCCCCACGGGTTCTCGGTGACCATGCCGATGTCGCCGGCCTACCTGGGTTGGGAGCCCGCCGCGACCCAGACCTTCGAACGGCTCGGCATCGACGTCACCTGGAAGAACATGACGTATGCCGAATACTTCATGAAGGCACCGAGTTTCCCGATGTACATCTCGGCAATCTCGATGGACTCCAATCCGATGGCCACGCTTGCCGACCAGCTCACGACACCGCAGTGGTACAACCCCAATCCGGGTCTCGACAGCTACCCGGAGGTCAAGAGGATGGTCGCCAAGGTCGAGGCCGCCCGCGGGAAGGAACAGCTCAAGCTCCTGCGCAAACTCAACTCCATGCTGGTCGAGAAGGCGTGGTGGGACGTATGGATGCAAACCGACAACGTCTTCTTCAGCACGGCGGGCATCAAGGTGACTCCGATCACCGGGATGATGTTCCCGACCCTCAAGTTCATCCAACCCACCTCTCGGTGACCGACTCTCGGAGGGTCTGACATGCTCAAATTCACGGCCAAACGCCTGTTGTCGGGTCTCGTGCTGCTGATTGTGGTCTCGAGCGGCACGTTCTTCCTCGCGCACGCCATCATCTCGAACCCGGCCGGCGAACTGCTCGGTGGGAGCGCCACGCCGAAGTCCGTTGCCGCGTTGAACACCAAGCTCGGGCTGGATCGTTCGATCTGGGCCCAATTCTGGGACTGGGCGTCGCATGCGGTGAGGGGCGACTTCGGGATCTCCTGGCAGAATTTCCAGCCGGTCATGACACAGGTCACCGAGCGGCTTCCTGTGACCTTGTCCGTCGTGGTGTTCGCCACACTCCTCACCGCCGTGCTCGGCACCCTGATCGGGCTGGCATCGGCGCGGCAACCCGACGGGATCATCGACCGCACCGTCAAATTGGCGTCGATGGTGCTCTTTGCGCTGCCCGGATTCTGGCTGAGCCTCGTCTTCGTGATGTGGTTCGCGATCGACCTGCGGTGGTTCCCCGCCGTCGGATATACCCCCATGTCACAGTCGTTCGGAGGATGGCTGTCCTCGATCACTCTCCCATCGGTGTCGCTCGCGCTGCCGACGATGGTGCTGATCGGTGAGCAACTGCGCAACGGCTTCGTGCAGGTGGGTGACCAGGACTTCGTGCGCACGCTGCGTTCGCGCGGTCTGTCCAGCGCCCGGGTCACCGTGCACATGCTGCGCAACGCGTGCTCGACCGCTCTCGCTGCCCTCGCCCTGATCTTCGTCGGGCTCCTCAGCGGGGCGATCGTCGTCGAGATCGTGTTCAACCTCCCCGGCATCGGCCAACAGACCCAGTCCGCGTCCCAGATCGGTGACATTCCGGTGATGCTGGCGCTGACCGTGCTCACCGTCGCCTTCGTCGTCGTCGTCAATTTCCTGCTCGATGTGGTCCTCGGGCTGGTCAACCCAAAGGTGCGTGCAGAATGACAACCATCACACCGGGCGCCGAGGCAGGCGTCGTCAAGGGCAAGGGCCTTCTCGCGAGGTTCATGCACCGCCCGCTCGGCGTCGCCGCCGCCGTCGTCC
>CAYPQR010000032.1:0-14127 GCA_964412865.1 uncultured Intrasporangiaceae bacterium | reverse complement strand
CCACCGGTCCAACCTGATCGGTATGGGCGTGCTGCCGCTGCAGTTCCCCGAGGGACGCAGTGCCGACTCGCTCGGCCTCGACGGCACCGAGACCTTCGAGCTGACCGGCATCACCGCGCTGCAGTCGGGGCCGATCCCGCCGACGGTGCACGTGAAGGCCACCCACGACGGCGGCGGCGTCGTCGAGTTCGACGCGGTCGTGCGCATCGACACCCCCGGCGAGGCCGACTACTACCGCAACGGCGGCATCCTGCAGTACGTCCTGCGTCAGCTCGCCGGCGAGAACGCCTGAGCCACGACGTACGAAGGCCCGGCCCACCTCACGTTGGTGGGCCGGGCCTTTCATATGCCGGAAATGGGATGGTGAGACTCTTCACACGCTCTGAATCGCCCCATTTCCAGGTCGCGCGCATACAGTGAACGGGCTTCCTGCACGCACGAGGAAGGAGGGGAATCATGGCATTGCGTCTGGCGATGCCCGAGACTCGCCGAGACTGGGACGTCGGTGAGGTGATGGTCACCGAGCCCGGCACGATCAGGAGGGCCATCGGCGCCGCGGCCATCGGAAACGTGACGGAGTGGTACGACTTCGGCGTATACGCCTATTTCGAGCCGACCATTCAGAAGGTCTTCTTCTCGGGCCTCGGCGACACGATGGGCATGATCGCGACCTTCGGGGTGTTCGCGGTCTCATTCCTCGTCCGCCCGTTCGGGGGCCTGTTCTTCGGCCCGCTGGCCGATCGTGTCGGGCGCAACAAGGTGCTCGCCGTGACGATGATCCTGATGGCCCTCGGCACATTCTGCATCGGGCTCATCCCGAGCTACGCGTCGATCGGACTGATCGCCCCGCTGCTGTTGCTCTTCTTCCGGCTGGTGCAGGGTTTCTCGACCGGCGGTGAATACGGCAACGCGATGACCTTCATCGCCGAGTATGCGCCGGACCGCCGGCGTGGGTTCCTCGGAAGCTGGCTCGAATTCGGCACCTTCACCGGATACCTGCTTGGTGCGATCATCGTGACGGTCGTCGACGCCGCCCTACCGAATGATGCTCTGCTCTCGTGGGGTTGGCGTCTGCCGTTCTTCGTGGCGCTGCCGCTGGGCCTCGTCGGGGTCTACCTGCGGACGCGCCTGGCCGACACGCCGGCCTTCGCGCACCTGGAAGAGCTGTCGGAGCAGCGGGAGAAGGAGAATGCGAAGCCCGGGGAGGTGCGCGAGTTGCTGCGCCTCTGGCCGTTCCTGCTGGTGTGTATGGCGCTCGTCGCGGCCTGGAACGTGACGAACTACATGCTGACCTCGTACATGCCTACCTTTGTGACCGACACGGTGCCCGACCTGCAGGGCGGCGGCAGTGGCGTTTCGTCGGAGACATCGCAGATCCTGCAGATCCTGGTCATGGCGGTGTTGCTCGTCTGCATCCCGATACTCGGTCGCCTCTCGGACAAGGTGGGCCGCAAACCGATCGTCTGGGTCGGCTCGATCGGCCTGATCGTCTTCGCATTCCCCTCGATCCTGCTGATCCGGGCGCACGGCTCGGTGGCGATCTTCGGTGGCCTGCTGATCATGGGTCTGCTGCTGATCTGCTTCAGCAGCACGATGCCGTCGACGCTTCCGTCGCTCTTCCCGACAGAGGTGCGCTCGGGCGGCCTGTCGATCTCGTTCAACATCTCGGTGTCGGCGTTCGCCGGCACGACGTCCGTCGTGATGGGCGCCCTCGTGGGGCTCACGCACGACCTGATGTGGCCGGCGTACTACCTGATCGCCGCGGGCGTCGTCGGGGTGGTCGGCATCTGGTTCACGCAGGAGCCGAACCGCCGGCCCATGTGGGGCTCTGCGCCGGCTGCGGCGTCGCGTGAAGAGGCGCAGGATGTCGTCGACGAACTGGCGGAGGCCTGAATCGCCCGAAACCGCCAAAATGGGTGGCGCTATTGTCCCCACGCCGCCGCCGAAGAGGGTTGACTCGGATGAGGAATTATCACAGTCAACATGGAGGCGAAAATGTCTCAGCACACCGCGGCGGGTGGCCGGTTGCCGATTCTGACCAGACGACAGCTGATCGGCACCGGCGTGGCTGCCGGAGCCGGCCTCGCGCTGGGAGCGCCGCAGGCGGTAGCCGCTCCGGCGCGGCATACCGTCTCGCAGCGCCACATCGAATACCACGCATTCAAGGGCATATTCGGATTTCGAAGAGGCCATCACGACGGCACGAGGGTGGCCGGTCGGGGCCTCATGCTCGGGCACACACGTGACCGGCGCAGCTACACCGACCCCTTCTCCGACACCGGCCCGCAGACGTATGAGGTCGGCACCTGGACGTCGCCCGTGCTGCGCGGCAGCTTCGCCCTGACCGAGCTCATCGCGTCGTGGAACGCCGACACCCCGAAGGGAACCTGGGTCGAGGTGAACGTCCGCGGACGTGACGAATCCGGCCAGCGGACAGGGTGGTTCGTCATGGGTCGGTGGGCGCGCGACGACACCGACGCAGGCGGAGCGATCAACCGGACATCCCTCGACGGCCAGGGCACCGACGTCGCCACGGTCTGGACCGACACACTGCATCTGCAGGACGACCACACGCTGCACGACATCCAGTTGCGGGTGCAACTCATGCGCAAGGAGAGCCTTCACCACGGCCCCACCGTGTCGTTCCTCGGCGCCGTGTCGTCGGCGCTGCCCGACGACGCGACGGTGCCGGTCAGCCCGCGGCTGCTGCGCCGCCCGGTCACGCTCGACGTGCCGACCTATTCGCAGGAGTTGCACAACGGCCAATACCCCGAATACGACAACGGGGGAGAGGCCTGGTGCTCACCGACCTCGACGTCGATGGTGGTGGCGTCCTGGCATCGCGGGCCGACGAAGCGGCAGATGTCGTGGGTCGAGCCGATGAAGGACCCGCAGGTGGCCTATGCGGCGCGCAACACCTACGACTACACGTATGAGGGATGCGGCAACTGGCCGTTCAACGCGGCATATGCCGCGAGCTTCGGCCTCGAGGGATTCGTCACTCGGCTGCGCAGCCTGCGCGAGGCGGAGTCGTTCATCGCGCGCGGCATTCCGCTGGTCACTTCGGTCTCCTTCGACTCGTCCGAACTCGACGGCGCGGGATACAGCACGGGCGGCCACCTGATGGTGCTGGTCGGCTTCGACGGGGACGGCAACCCGATCATGAACGACCCGGCGAGCCATCTGATCCCCTCGGACGACCAGGTGCGGGTCACCTACGATCGCGAGCAGTTCGAAAACGTCTGGGTGCCGCGCAGCGGAGGCACGGTGTATGTGATCCGGCCGCCGTGGCTGCCGCTGCCGCGCGCACCGCGAGAGGCCAACTGGTGAGGTGACGGCCATCGGGGCCGGGTGCCCGGCCCGCGCGCCACGGGTTCGCCGCGGCGCGCGGGCAACCTGTGGCTCCCGGCTCGCGTCCACGTCCTAGACTCGGGTGAACATCAAGGAAAGGTATGGCGGCGACGTGGGACTTCTCGACGGCATCAGGGGACCGGATGATCTGAAGAAGATCCCCGCCGACCAGCTCGACGACCTCGCCGCCGAGATCCGCACCTTCCTCGTCGAGGCCGTCTCCAAGACCGGTGGACACCTGGGCCCTAATCTCGGCATCGTCGAGGTGACGATCGCCCTGCACCGTGTCTTCGACTCGCCGCACGACACGCTCGTCTTCGACACGGGCCACCAGTCATACGTGCACAAGCTGCTGACCGGGCGACACGACTTCAGCAAGCTGAAGAAGCAGGGCGGCCTCTCCGGCTACCCCAGCCGCGCGGAGTCGCAGCATGACGTCGTCGAGAACTCGCACGCCTCGACCGCGCTCTCGTGGGCCGAGGGGATCGCGCAGGGCCGCAAGATCGGCGGGGAGTCCGACCGGCACACCGTGGCGGTGATCGGCGACGGTGCCCTCACCGGCGGCATGGCCTGGGAGGCGCTCAACAACATCGCGGTCGAGAAGGACCTGCCGCTGACGATCGTGGTCAACGACAACGAGCGGTCGTACGCGCCGACGATCGGCGGGCTGGCAGACCACCTCGCGACGCTGCGCACGACCCGCAACTACGAACGCATGCTGGGCTGGGGCAAGACCGCCCTGAAGCGCACGCCGGTCGTGGGCGACACCGTCTACGACACGCTGCACGGCGTCAAGAAGGGCGTCAAGGACATCGTCTCGCCGCAGCACGGGATGTTCGAGGATCTCGGCATCAAATACGTCGGGCCGGTCGACGGCCACGACGAGCAGGCGGTCGAGAGCGCGCTGCAGCGTTCCCGCGCATTCGGCGGACCGTGCATCGTGCACGTCATCACCCAGAAGGGGCGCGGCTATCAGCCGGCCCGTGACGACGACGCCGAGCAGTTCCACGGCGTCGGCAAGTTCAACCCCGAGACCGGCCTGCCCTTCGAGGTGAAGGGTCGCAGTTGGACCGACGAGTTCAGCGACGAAATGGTGCGTCTGGGCAAGACGCGCCGAGACCTGGTCGCCATCACCGCGGCCATGAAGATCCCGTGCGGTCTGGAACCCTTCGCGACGGCCTACCCCGACCGCGTCTTCGACGTCGGGATCGCCGAGCAGCATGCGGTGACCATGGCATCGGGCCTGGCGTATGCCGGTATGCACCCGGTCTTCGTGGTCTACTCGACGTTCTTGAACCGGGCCTTCGACCAGCTGCTGATGGATTGCGCGCTGCACCGGCAGGGCGTCACCTTCGTGCTCGACCGGGCCGGGGTCACCGGCTCGGACGGTCCCTCCCACAACGGCATGTGGGACATGGCCATCACGTCCATCGTCCCGGGCCTGCGACTGGCGGCGCCACGTGACGGCGAACAGGTCGCGAGCCTGCTGCGCGAGGCCGTCGACGTGGATGACGCGCCGACCGTGGTGCGCTACCCGAAGGGTGACGTGACCGCACCGATTCCCGCCGTACGCCGGCAGGACGGCCTCGACGTGCTGCGCGACGGCGGCGAATCACCGGAGGTGCTCGTCGTCGGGGTCGGCGCAATGTGCCAGACGGCGCTCGGCGTGGCCGACAAGCTGGAGGCCGAGGGGCACCGCACCACCGTCATCGATCCTCGGTGGGCGCTGCCGGTGAGCGACGCCCTGGTCGGAGTAGCGGCCCGGGCACGTCACCTGGTGGTTATCGAGGACAACCTGGCGAGTGGGGGAGTCGGGTCGGCGTGCGCCGAGGCGCTGCGCGATCGCGGCGTGCCCACGCCGGTGCACACGTTCGGCATACCCAAGCGCTTCCTCGCCCACGCCTCGCGCGGCCAGGTGCTCGAGGAGATCGGGCTGACCGACGACGCCATCGCGACCAAGCTCATCGGACAGCTCGGGGCCTGACCGCATACGGCCCGCACCCAGGTACCGGTTCTAGCCTGGGGCGGCAGGCACGGTGGCGAGGGCCGCGACCCCGTCGCAGCATCGGTCTGCGCTGTCGCACGGAAGGACCTTCGATGAAGGCCGACTGGGTCTCGGTTGCGAGCCGGCGGAGCACGCGTGACGCTCCGTCGGGCTCGGATCGCGTGGGTGCGTCGCGCGCCTGGAGAGGAGAGCGTGGCGAATGGCCGGCCGCCGGGGAGTTGCCGCCCGACGACGACCCCTTCTATCGTGCTCCGTCGAATCTGGCGTCATGCATACGCGGGAGGATCCTGGCCGTCCGCCCGGCGACTCCTCGCGTCAATCTGCTGCCCATACCGGTCAGGTCGTGGCAGATCTCGTTCCGGAGCAACGACCACCTCAACCGGCCGATCCTCGCGGTCACGACGGTCCTGGTGCCCCGGACGCCGTGGCACCATCGCATCCCGACCCCGCTGGTTTCCTTCCAGGCCGCCGAGGACAGTCTCGGCTCCGCCTTCGCGCCCTCCTACACCATGCTCACCGGCAAGGGGATCGGGAGCCTGACCGACATCGCCCAGCTGGCGCCCTACCTGCTCATGGGGTGGGCGGTGGCCGTGCCCGATCACGAGGGGCCGCACGCCTACTTCGGCACCGGGATCAACGCCGGTCACATCACGCTCGACGGCATCCGTGCCGTGCAGCGCTTCGCCGACGGCGGGGTCGGCCCGGACAGTCCGGTGGGCCTCTGCGGGTATTCCGGTGGCGCACGCGCCACCGGGTGGGCCGCCCAGTTGCAACCGTCGTACGCGCCGGAACTGCAGGTGGTCGCGGCGGCCGTCGGCGGTATGCCGGCCGACCTCGACGTCGTGGCCCGACACCTGGACGGCACGGCCTTCGCCGGGTTCGAGTTCGCCGTGGCACAGTCCCTCGCCCGGGCCTACCCCGCGGCCGGCATCTGGAGTGTGCTGAACGAGCGGGGGCGGCGGGACTTCCGGCAGATGGCCGGCAAGGGCCAGTCGGAGATCCTCGCGCGCTTCGGATTCCGGCGCATGACCCAGGACGTGACGGTGCCCGATCCCCTGGGGGTGCCGTCGATCGTGCGCGTGTTGCGGATCAACAAGCTCGGCCTGGCGGGGGCGCCGAGGGTCCCGGTCTACGACTACCACGTCGAGACCGACGAGGTCGTGCCGGTCGCGCAGGACGATGAGACGGTGCGTCTGTGGCGGCTCCAGGGTGCCCGCGTCAAGGTCGTGCGTGACCGTCGCGGCGAGCATGCCACGGAAGCGCTCCTTCGCCTGCCGTCGGTCGTCGCGTTCTTGCAGCACTGTTTCAACGCAGCCGCGTGACGCGGGCCTGAGTCGGCCGCCGCGAGGCTGCTATTCGGCGAGATCCATCGTCGGCGTGGGACGGTGAAAGATCCGAGTGAGCCACAGCAGATAGCAGGCTCCGACGAATGCCCAGCACAGACCGACGATCAGGGAGTCCCTCGGCAACGACGTCCACAGCCAGACTGTGAGCGCGAAGCCGATGACCGGAAGGACGATGTGGGTGAGCATGGCGCGGCCGCGCCATTCGCGACGATCGATCGCGTGCGACTTGATGACACTCAGATTGACGCACGAGAACGCCACGAGCGCACCGAACGAGATGATCGACGCGGCGATGTCGAGCGAAATGAACAGCGCGACCAGCGAGATCACCCCGACGAGCACGGCTGCGTTGGCCGGTGAGCCGAAGCGCCTGTTGAGGCGGCCGAAGAACGGCTTGGGCAGCACCTTGTCGCGACCCATCGTGTAGAGGATGCGGGCGACGGATGCCTGAGAGGCGAGCGCTGACGCGGACGCACCGCCGATGTAGGCGGCGGTGAAGAAGGAGGTGAAGGCCGCGCCGCCGACGGCCTTCATCACATCGAGCGACGCGGTGTCGACGTCGGAGAATGAATGCCAGTCGGGGATCACGAGACTCGCGACATATGAGAGCACGATGAAGATGACGCCGCCCGCGATCGTCGTCGCGAGGATGGCCCGGGGGATGTCCTTCCTCGGGTTGCGCGCCTCCTCCGAGAGCGTCGACACGGCGTCGAATCCGAGAAATGACAGGCAGAGTACGGAGGCGCCCGTGGCCAAGGAGCCGAACGACGCGTCGGCGTCGGTGAACGGCGCGGACAGCGACGGGAGAGCACCGCCGGAGAGGAACCGGACGGCGAGGGCGATGAAGACGACGATGAAGACGGCCTGCGCCGCCACGAGCACGAAGTTCATCCGGGCGACGGATTTGATGCCGAGCACGTTCAAACCGGTGACGAGCACGATGGCGGCGATGATCCAGGCGGCCTGCGGCACGGCGGGAAACGCCTCGTTCAGATAGAGGCCGATCACCAGGTAGTTGATCATCGGAAGCAGGATGTAGTCGAGCAGCAGCGCCCACCCGGCCAGGAATCCCACGCTGCCACCGAAGGATTGCTGCGTGTAGGTGTACGCGGATCCCGCCACGGGGTAGCGGCGAGACATGCGGCCGTAGCTGATCGCGGTGAACATCATCGCGGCCAGGGTGAGGACGTAGGCGCCCGGCACGTGTCCATCGGTGATCTGGTCCACGGGGCCGAACGTCGTGAAGACGGTCAGCGGCACCATGTAGGCAAGGCCGAACAGGACGAGCGAGGGCACCTTCAGCACGCGGCGCAACTGCGTCCCGTCGGTCGTGGCGCCGGATGTCGCGGCGGCGGTCGATTCGGTCATGGGGGAGTCCCTCGCATCACTCGTGGGTGGTGTGGACGATGTGGCCGGCGGCCATCGTCAGGGTCACGGTCGCATCGGCGACACGGGCCGGGTCGGTGAAGATGTCGCGGTCCAGCACGGCGAGGTCGGCGCGAGCCCCAACGGCGAGGTGGCCCGCGTCGTCGTCGCCGTTGACGTAGGCGCTGCCCGCGGTGAAGGCGCGCAGCGCCACCGGAAGGGGGAGGGCTTCCTGCGGCAGCAGCGGTGCCGCCGTGCGGTCGGCGGGATCCTTCCGGTTGACCGCGACCTCGATCTGGGCCAGTGGGTCCGGGGTCGACACCGGCCAGTCGCTGCCCATCGCGAGCGTCGCCCCCGTCGCCGCCAGGGATCCGAACGGGTACTGCCATCCGGATCGCTCTTCCCCGAGGTAGGGCAGCGTCAGCTGAGTCATCTGCTTGTCGTTGCACGCCCACAGCGCCTGCGCATTCACCGTGACCCCGAGTCGCCTGAATCGCGGGACGTCGTCGGGGTGCACCAGTTGCACGTGAGCGATGTGGTGCCGTGCGTCGCTGAATCCGTGATCGCGCCGTGCCGCCTCGACCGCATCAAGGGCACTCCGCACGGCGGCGTCACCGATGGCGTGCATGTGGACGGAGAAGCCGAGTCGGTCCAGTTCGGTGACCGCGCGCTTCAAGACATCCGGATCGACATACGTCAGACCGCGATTCGGTCCACCGGCCGACATCAGAAAACCGCCGCACCCGTCGCAGTAGGGTTCCTGGAGCGAGCCCGTGTGGTTTTCGAGCACCCCGTCGACCATGATCTTCACCCGGCTCGGGTCGAAGTTGGGAGCACCGAATGCTCGCTGCTCGACGAAGCGGTCGATCTGCTCGAGGCCCTCGCTGCGCTCCCACCACTGGGCGCCAACCACCCGCGCCGTGAGCCGGCCGTCCTCGCCGAGGCGCCGGTATGCCTGGAGGGTGTGCGGAGTCACCCACGCGTCCTGCCAGCCGGTGATACCGAGGGCGTGCAGGTAGGCCTGCGCCGTGAGAATGCCCGCCATCCAGTCTTGGACGGTCGGTGCCGGGGCGACGGTGTCGCGGAATGCGTAGGCGGCACCCTCGTGCAGGCATCCCGTCAACTCGCCCTCGGCATCGCGCTCATAGCGTCCGTCCGGCGGGTCGGGCGTCGTACGGTCGAGTCCGGCCACCTCGAGCGCCTTCGAGTTCGCCCAGGCTCCGTGCACGTCCCGGTTCATCAGGAAGACGGGGCGATCGGGCACGACGGCGTCGAGGACGTCACGGTGGGGTGTTCCGCCGGGGAAGGCCTCCATGTACCACCCGCCGCCGACGATCCATTCTGCCTCGGGATGTGAACGTGCGTAGTCTCCGACGGCGGCGGCGTAGGCCTCCGGCCTCGCGTCGGTGTCGTTGAGCCACACGTGTCTTCGGTCGTTCCCTGCGAAGGGGGCGTGGACATGGGCGTCCTGGAACCCCGGCACGACGAGCCCGCCGGCCGCGTCGATCACCCGGTCGGCACCGTCGGCGCGGACCAGCGCGTCGTCGCCGAGCGCGACCACTCTCCCTGCCTCCACCGCGATCGCATGGCTCCAGGAGCCGGCAGCGTCTCCCGTGAAGATCGGGGCGCCGGTGATGACCGTGCTCGTCATGGTGTCTCCCTCGTGTTGCGCGCGGTCGATGGTTGGGCGGATCGAAGCCTGATGGCCAGTTCATCGAGCAGCGCCTCGATGCCGGCCGCGACCGAGCGTTCCCTGCGGTTGCCGTCCCGGTCGGTGAAGAGTCGGTGGTAGTTCGGGTAGCGCTGCGGCCCGTCGGGTGCCGTGTAGAGGTCGGGTGCCCGCAGGTCGAGAGCCGACCCGATCGCGAACGACTCGATGGCGACCAGCATCGGCAACACGTCCTCGTCCGGCAGGCCCTGGTCGAGCATGGCCGTGCAGACCCGCTCATACATCGCCATGGCGCCCGGATGGGCCCTCATCGGCAACACCGCGATGGCGGCGCATGCGGTGGGGTGCAAGGTGGCGAATGCGTCGATGTAGGAGCGAATCCATCGCTCGAACGCCGGCCGCCAGGGCCCGTGGCCGAGCCCCGACAGGTCGAACTGCTCGATGATGCGGCCGCGGACGCCGTTCAGCAGATCGTCCCAGCCGTCGACGTGGTTGTAGAGCGACGGTGTGCGCACCCCGAGTTCCGCGGCGATGCGGGCCAGGGACACGCGGTCGAGCGGTTCGTCGCGCATCAGTCGGTATGCGCAGTCGACGATGCCACCGCGCGAGAGCACGGCCGTCGAGGGACGACCGCTGCGTCGAGCCATTGCGCCACCCTCCGAATGTGATCTGGACCACGTCAGTAAAAACTAATAGCATTAGTTTCGTCAAGAGACGCATGGCCCGGGAGACGATCCGAGGAGCGAACGATGTCGCAGGTGACGGCGCGCCGTGCCCAATTCGTGTTGGCGCAGGAGAGTTTCGATGTGTCGCTCGAGCACAATCTCGCGGTGGTCGAGCGGGTCGCGCGCGAGACCACGCCGGGGGAGATGCCGACCGTCATCGTGCTGCCCGAGCTGTTCCTGACCGGCTATGCCTTCGACGACCTTCCGGCGCGAGCGCTGCCGCGCGACGGCGACGCGATCGGGCGCATTCGCGAGGTCGCGGGGAGCCGACGTGTCGGGATCGTCGTCGGATTCGCCGAGGCCGACCGCGGCACGCTCTACAACTCGATGCTGGTGGCGCCCGGCGACGGTGGGCCCGCCCACGTCTATCGCAAGTGTCACCTCTTCGGCGAGGAGGCGGTCCATTTCGCGGCGGGCGACGTGATCGAGGTCGCCGAATGTGACGGTGTGCGACTCGGGCTGATGACCTGCTTCGATCTCGAGTTCCCCGAACACGGTCGCACACTCGCCTCCTTGGACCCGGATGTGTTCGTGACGATCTCGGCGAACATGACGCCCTATGCGAATGATCATCGGGTGGCGGGCACCGCCCGGGCGATGGAGAGCCGCGTCCCGCTGGTCTACGTCAACCTGTGCGGGGACAACGGGCGCGAGGTCTTCACGGGCGGGTCGAGGGTGATCGACCCCTCCGGACACATCGTGGCGGAATTCGCAGACGCTCCGGCACGCGCGACAGTGACCGTGCCGTATGGGCAGCCGGTGCCAGAGGCGTTGGACTATGTGCGTCAGTTGCGTCCCGCCCTCTATCGGGCGCGTGGGTGTTAGCCTCGACTAACACCCGGTGGTAGCGTCGACTCGTCGCGTCGGCGTGCTCGAAGGAGTCGTATGGGGTCGGTAGCCACCTCCCGGTCGGCCGGACACCCCGGCGGGCCGATGCCCGGCCGACGGCGCCACGTCGCCTGGTTGTGGGGTCCGGCATTCGTCGCCGCCATCGCTTATGTCGACCCGGGCAATGTGGCGGCCAACCTGTCGGCCGGGGCGTCCTACGGCTACCTGCTGGTGTGGGTCCTCGTGGTCGCCAACGCAATGGCCGTCGTGGTGCAGTACTTGTCGGCGAAACTGGGCGTCGTCGCCGGCGTGAGCCTGCCGCGACTGCTCGGCGACCGGCTACCACGACCCGTCCGCCTCGGCTACTGGGCACAGGCCGAGATCACGGCGGCCGCCACCGACCTCGCCGAGATCATCGGCGGAGCCATCGCACTGCGCATCCTCTTCGGAGTGCCGATGCTCGTCGGCGGGCTGATCGTCACCGCCGTCTCGATGATGCTTCTGGTCGTGCAGTCCAGGCGCGGGCAGAGGCCGTTCGAATTCGTCGTGATCGGGCTGCTGTTCGTCATCACCATAGGCTTCGTCGCCGGCCTGTTCGTCAGCCCGCTCGACTGGGGACAGGCCGCGCACGGTCTGACACCGCGTTTTGACGGCACCCCGACGGTGGTGCTGGCGGCGGGGATGCTGGGGGCGACCGTCATGCCGCACGCGATCTATCTGCACTCGGGGCTCGCGCGCGACCGGCACGGCGTCACCGATGACCCGGGCCGCATCACCCGGCTGCTGCGCGCGACACGGTGGGACGTCGGGGTGGCCCTCGTGGTGGCCGGCGCCGTCAACATCGCCATGCTGCTCCTCGCCGCGTCCGCGCTCCCCGGAGTCGGCGGGGTCGACACGATCGAGGGTGCCGCGCACGCCATCAGCACCCATATCGGATCCGCGGTCGGCGTCATGTTCGGTATCGGTCTGCTGGCCTCCGGCCTCGCCTCGACCTCGGTCGGGTGCTATGCCGGAGCGACGATCATGGACGGCCTGTTGCACCTTCGGGTGCCGTTGTTGGCCCGCCGGGCCGTGACCGCGGTGCCGGCGCTGATCGTGATCGGGGTCGGCGTCAACCCGACCTGGGCGCTCGTACTCAGCCAGGTGGTCCTGTCCTTCGGCATCCCGTTCGCCCTCGCGCCCCTGGCGTGGTACACGAGCCGCAGGACGATCATGGGATCCTTCGTCAACGGCGCGGTGTTGCGGTGCGTTGCCGCCGCGGTCACCGTCGCAGTCGTCGCGCTCAACGTCGTGCTGCTGTATCTGACACTCACCGGCAGGGAATGAGCAATGAACACCTCACCATCGGCACTGTCCGCCCACGGACTCACCGTCGTCGCCGAGGACTACCTCAAGGCGATCTGGTCCGCGACGGAATGGGGTGAACCGCCGGCGACGGTCAGCTCGCTGTCCGAGCGATTCGGCAGCACACGGGCGACGGCCTCCGCCACCGTGCGTCGTCTCGCGCGGCGCGGCCTGCTCAGTCACGAGAGATATGGCAGCATCACCCTCACCCCGGCGGGCGAGGAGGTCGCGGTCGCCATGGTGCGTCGGCACCGGCTGATCGAGACGTATCTCGCGCGGCAGCTCGGCTATGGCTGGGACGAGGTGCACGACGAGGCGGAGCGTCTCGAGCACGCGGCGTCCGACCAGTTCGTCCAGCGCATCGACGCGCTCATGGGGCACCCGTCCACCGACCCGCACGGTGACCCGATCCCCACATCCGACGGCGCGGTGCACTATCCGGAGGGCGCGACGCATGTCAGGGACGCCGCATCGGGCCGGTATGTCGTGGTCCGAGTGTCCGACGCCGATACGGAAGAGCTGGGTCGCCTTGCGAGACTGGGCATCTCGCCGCGTGCCCCGGTGACGCTTCGGGAGGCCCGCAGCAGCGGGGACGACCGTGTGGTGGAGGTGGAAGGGGAAGGTCACGCACTGGGACCGACGGCCCAGCAGGGCGTCATCGTGGCGCCGGTCAGCGACCCCGCTGCCGCAGCACATCGGCCAGCAGGTCCGCACGGTCGGTCATGATCCCGTCGACTCCGAGATCGAGCAGGCGGTGCATCGAGGCAGTGTCGTTGATCGTCCACACATGCACCTGCACCCCGCGGGAATGCGCGGCCTCGATGAGCCCTCGGGTGACCACCGGAAACCGGCCGGACCTCTCCGGCAGTTGGAGCGCGTCGACGTCGCGCAGCGGGGCGAGTGCGCCGAGCCGCTGATCGAGCCGCTGTGACAGCCAGCGGTCGAGGAGGACGAAGCTGGTGATGACGCGTTGGCCCGCCGACGTGGCCACCGGCCGTGAGAGGCCGTCGATCACGGCCAGCCGGCGATGGTCGGAGAACGAGGCGACGCACACCCGGTCGTGAGCGCGGGTGCGCTCGATGACCTCGATGGTCGGCCGCACGGCACTCGCCGACTTCACGTCGATGTTGACCTTGAGTTCGGGCCAGGTGGTCAGCAGCTCCTCCAGCAGCGGAATCGGCTGCGACCCGCCGATTCTCGCTTCGCGCACGGTCGACCACGGCAGCTGCGCCACGACGCCGCTCCGGTCGGTCACCCGGTCGAGGGTGTCGTCGTGGAAGGCCAGGAGCACGCCGTCACTGGTCGCGTGGACGTCGGTCTCGACATACGTGAAGCCCAGATCGACGGCCGCGGCGAACGCCGCCATGGAGTTTTCGAGGCGGTGATCGCCGCGCGGGCCGGAAAACCCCCGGTGCGCCATCGCGACGACACCGGGGGTCTCCAGGAAGGCGGTTCGCGCCACTCAGATGTCCCGGAAGGTCTGGATGTTGGCGC
>CAYPQR010000031.1:0-14137 GCA_964412865.1 uncultured Intrasporangiaceae bacterium | reverse complement strand
GCGCGAGGCGGGCGCGGACGCCGTCGACTTCTACAACTACGGCATGTATCCGCTGCCGGTGCTGGATCGGATCCCGGTGGCGCTGCGCTGACGGTTGTCCAGAGGGCAAGAGTCCAACTCTTGCCGTCCATAGTCGCCAGTGTCGGATATACGCCACCGAGGCCGCTTATCAGCGAGCTTGGCGCCGTAGGAGCCGACACCCTTCCACCGGGACAGCACCCGGCGGCCGGCGCGAGCCGGGCACTCGCCCCAGCGCACGGTTCAGGCCCGCGGTGATCACGTCGATCACCCTCGGCCGATCAAGGCGCCTGCGCTCGCAGCGATGGCGGCGATGATCTGGGTGGCGGCGTTGGTATCCACACGGATGACGATTTCACAGTGCTCTGTGACGGTAGGCATCGCGGTGGTCCCTTTCTGTAGGCAGACGCCGAGACGGCATTGGCCCGGGAAACAGTGTTGGTCGGGGCAGCCCTGTAGCGGGCCACGACGCGAGGACACGGGACGGACAAGCTTCTGATCAAGCCACCACGACAACGACGACGGGTCGGTGACGCACTGCCCGGACGGTAGTGGGCAGATCCCAGGAAAGGCACTCGTGAGGGCCAGGCGATTTACGGGCCACACCGATGATCCAAAACGAGCAACACCCACCCTGGCAGCCAGTCCCAGACCGGCCACGAGAAGTCCTACAGGCGGTTAAACTTACGGACCGGGGATCAACTGATCGTGATTGGTCGCTCGACCGAGCTGCTCGGCGATAGGGTACCCAGATGCTCCGCACGACGGACAAACTCGCCGTGCCCGGGCTGCCCGGTGACCTTGCCGTCCTCGTAGACAATCGTTCCGCGGCTGAGCACGAGCTCCGGTACCCCAGTGACCTCACGCCCTTCGAAGGAGCAGTAGTCAACCTTGGAGACTTGATTCTCGATCGATAGGGTCTGCTTGCGGTTATGGTCGAAGATCACGATGTCCGCGTCGCTGCCGACGGCGATCGTCCCCTTGCGCGGGAAAAGGCCGAACAGCTTTGCTGGCGTGGTCGACAGCAGATCCACCATCCGGTTGAGAGTGATGTGGCCGGCGCCGACACCTCCGTCGTGGACCAGTTGCAGACGCAACTCCACACCTGGGCCCCCGTTGGGGATCTTGCTGAAGTCGTCCCGTCCAATATCCTTCTGGCCGGTGAGGCAGAACGGGCAGTGATCGGTCGAGATGACCGACAGGTCATCGAAAGCGAGTCCCCGCCAGAGTGCGGACTGGTTCTCCTTGGCCCTGGCCGGAGGGGTAAAGACGTATTTCGCAGCTTCGAACTCGTCGGTGTCGTAGACGCTCTCGTCGAGGAAGAGGTACTGCGGGCAGGTCTCGGCGTACGCGTACTGCCCTCGCCGGCGCGCTGCGGCAAGGTGTTGCATGGACCGTTCTGCGGACAGGTGGACGATGTAGATCGGCGCCTGTGCCATCTCGGCGATCGCCACCGCGCTATGAACGGCCTCAGCCTCGGCCAGCGCTGGCCGGGTGGTCGCGTGGTAACGCGGCGCGGTCTTACCGGACTCTAGCGCGCGGCGTACCAGCGCGTCGATCACGCCGCCGTTCTCGGCATGCATCATCGTGAGCATGCCGTTCTCACCCGCAGCCGTCAGAGCCTCGAAAATAGTCTCGTCGTCGACCATGAACTGGCCCTTATAGGCCATGAACAGCTTGAAGCTGGTGACACCCTCCTTGACCAGTCGCGGCACATCCTGCATCCGACCGCCCTGCAGATCGCGGATGATCATGTGGAACCCGACATCGATGACGGGCTTGTTCTCCTCTAGCTTGGCCTGCCACGTCTCGAGAGTGTCGACAAGCGACTGCCCGAACTGCTGTACCGGGAAGTCAATGATCGTCGTGGTGCCACCTTTGGCGGCAGCCGCGGTTCCGCTGGTGAAGGTATCGACCGTCTGGGTGGTTCCAGAGGGCCACTCCATGTGAGTGTGTGGGTCGACCCCGCCCGGAAGCACCAGACGCCCGGACGCGTCGATCGTCCGGTCGGCCTGCACGATGATGTTCTTGCCGATCAGAGCGATCGTCTGGCCGTCGATCAGAATGTCGGCGACGTAGTCGTCGACCGCGGTGACGATCCGCCCGTTGCGAATTAGGGTGCGCACGATGTTCCTCCGTAAAGCTGGATGATGTGTAGGTGGCGAAGAGCCGGGGTCAGACGGCCATGACCTGTTGCAGTGACGGGGCGGCATCCACGAGCTCCTTCGGCCCGGGCGTGGCGAATGCGCGCACCGCGCTCGTCGTCAGCCCGCATGTGTGCAAACTCTCGCAGAGCTTGACCGCGGCCGCGACCCCATCGATGACCGGCACACCCGGCATTCGGGTGCGTAACCAGTCATCCAGCGGGCCCATCCCGGCGCATCCGAGAGTGATCGCCTCGGCCCCGTCGCCGCTGATCGCGGCGCGCGCCTCGGAGAGAATCGCCTCTCCCGCCTCGGCGAGACCGCCTTCGATATCGAGCACGGCGAGACCACTGGAGCGTACCGAAGCGCACCGACGCTCCATCCCGTATCGGTGTACCAGGTCCTCAAGCATCGGAATGATGCGCGGCACGACGGTGACCACACTGAACCGATGAGCAAGTGTGCATGCCATCAGCATGGAGGCCTCGGCGATGCCGACCACCGGGACGCTCGCGACCTCCCGGGCCGCGTACAGCCCGGGGTCGCCGTAGCAGGCAACGACAAAAGCGTCGTATTCGTCGCGGTGATCCGCCACCGACTGGACGGTTGCGGCCGCAGCGAGAGTCTCCTCGACGTGCGCCTCGATCGACCGCGGACCCCATGGCGCGCACATTGCGTCGATCCGGGTGTCACGGGACGCATACCGTTTTGCCGTCACCTTGATAGCGTCGGTCATTGACTGGGTCGTGTTGGGGTTGATTACCAGGATGCGCATCGTCAGCCCCCTCAGTCGAACTCGACCGGAACGGGGTCACCACGCCCGACTCGTTCCGTGATCAGCGAATAGTTCTCCGGACGCCGGTGTGCCTCGAAGTTGAATACGCTATGCCGGTACGGTAGCGAGTACTCCGGGTCGACCTCGGCGACCACGATCTCGTCCCCCTCGGTGCGGGCCTTGGCGAGGATCTCACCGGAAGGCGCAGCAATCGCGGACCCACCGATCATGTGATATCCGTCCTCATCGTCGGACTTGCCTGCCGCAGCGACCCATAGAGAGTTCTGGTAGGCGCCGGCTCGCAGCGACAGCAGGTGCGTGGACATCTTCGCGTGCGGCTCCTCCTGCCAGCCAGGCACCTCGGTCGGGGTGTTGTATCCGAGCACGACGACATCGGCACCCTGCAGTGCCAAGACCCGGTAAACCTCGGGCCACCGGCGATCGTTGCACAGACACATCCCGAAGCGCACACCGTCGACGTCGAAGACGCCGAAGCCGAGGTCACCGACCTCAAAGTACCGCTTCTCCAAGTGCTGCGCCGGCACGTCATGGAGGTGGTCGGAGTGACCGGGCAGATGCACCTTGCGGTACTTGCCGACGATTCGGCTGCTTGAGTCCACGAGGATCGAGGTGTTGAAATGTCGCCCATCCGAGGTGATTTCGGCATACCCGAGGTAGAAGGCGATACCCAGATCGCGAGCCCGGTCGAAAAGTGGCTGCACGTCAGGGTTCGGCATCTGCCGCTCGAAGAATCGGTCGACGTCGGTTGCGTCGTCGTGCCAGTAACGAGGGAAGAAGGTGGTGAGCGTCAACTCCGGGAACACAACGAAGCCAGCGTTCTGCTCCTTGGCTCGTTCGAGCAGCCGGACCAGGCGCGCGACCACGGCAGGGCGCCCTTCATCGAGCTGGATACCGCCGACCTGCGCGACAGCGAGATTGAACTTCGGGTCCATCGCTCCTCCATATCAGTACGCAAACGTTCGCGCGAACGATTGAGACAGAGCCTAATGAGGGAACTGCGCCCCGTCAATGCTGTCTGGCGCAGAAGAGACGGGCATACTCCTGCGCATCCGAGGGTGATCAGCCCGAGTGGCGGATGGCGCGAGCTGTATTGGCCTCGGCCATATTTCGTCCGGCCGTCGAGGTGCGGACCGCCAAAGTCGGCTCAAGCAGCCGCGACCGGGCACGACGCCCGTCCATCAACCTCAGCAGCACTTGTAGACCTGTGGCGCCCATGGTGAACAACGGGGAGTGGACCGAGGACAATGGCGTCTCGAGCTCAGAGGCAATGTCCAGGTCGTTGTAACCGATTACCGCGACGTCCTCGGGAGCGTGCAACCCTCGGTCACGCATCGCGGCCATCACCCCCACAGCGGTGAAGTCGCTCGCCGCGAAGATTGCCGCCGGCGGATGAGGTGCGTCCAGCAGTGCTGCGCCCGCCCACCGGCCACCCTTCAGGTCGAATCCCGGCGAGATGACCAGCTCTTCGGGAACGGGATAGCCGGCCATGGCATACGCTTCGCGGAAGCCTCGGGTCCGCTCCTCCCCGGTGCTGGCATGCGGGTCCCCACCGACCACGCCGACGTGCCGATATCCAAGTGAAAGCAGATGCTCGGCAGCGAGCCGACCGCCCTTCAGGTCGTCGGTGGTGACCGAGATCTGCCGAGGCATCCGCCTTGCCACCAGGACGTACGGGATCCCACTGCGTCGCAGCAGGGGCATCAGATTGGCATCCGTGCGGGAGTCGCAGACGATGATGCCATCGACCTGCCGGGAGAGCATCAGGTCGAGCCGAGACCGCTGGATGTCCGGCTGATCCCGTGTATTGACGACAACAGTGCCGTATCCGGCGGCCGCAGCCGTCTGATCGATGCCGTCGTAGATGGTCGCCTGCACGACGTCTGTCAGACGCGGAACCATCACCCCAACCATCTTCGAACGACCTGTCCGCAGCGAGCGGGCGGCGGCGTTGTGGCGGTACCCGCGCTCCTCAGCGTGCTCACGCACCCGCGCAACAGTGTCAGGGCCCACGCCAACCGGGTTATCGCTGAGGGCTCGCGAGACTGTCGAAACGTGAACTCCCAGCTCTTCCGCCAGAAGCGCCAAAGTGATTGTGCCTCGCTCAGACCCTGACCTGCTGTTGTTCATGACCCCATCATGCCCCTGTGGGCAGGCCGGGTCGCATGGCGTGGCCCGGGGCGGCCTACCTTGCTTGGTCAATCGAGAGTATCGAGCCTCCGGAGGGTCTGGTCGAGTACGCGGACACCGGCGTCGATCTCAGCGAGAGCGGTGAACTCCTCGGGGCAGTGACTGCGACCATCACGGGACGGCACGAAGATCATGCCCATGGGGCAGAGCGACGACAGGTGTACCGCGTCGTGAGTCGCGCCACTGGGAACGGCCTCCCATGAGTACCCGAGTTGCGAGGCGGATTCGGCGATCACATCCTGGATCGTCGCGTTCGTCGGACGGCAGACGTTGTCCGTCCACCACTCAAGGCTGACGTCCACGCCGTGGGCCATCGCCCGATCGCTGATCTGCTCGGCGAGCCTGGACTTGGTGCGGGACAGCCACTCCGGGTCGATACTGCGCATCTCAGCAGTGAGTGTGGCGGTCCCAGGCACGACATTCGGGGACCCGGGCGTGTCGATACTGGATGTCGTCGTGACACCGTGGATCGGTACACCGCAGCCCTCTCGGTTGATCGTCAGGACCGCCTCGGCGGCGGCCACCAGCGCGTCCCGCCGCTCACCCATCGGCATGGTACCCGCATGGTCCCGACGTCCCTCGAAATGTGCCAGAAGCCGCTCAATTCCGGCGATGGCTGTCACGACGCCGATGGACTTGCCACCCTGCTCCAGTCGTGGTCCCTGCTCGATATGCAGTTCGACGTATCGGTGCAACGTCCGTCGGCGCAGCCAGTCCACCTCCAGGACCCTGGACGGTTCGAGGCCGAATGCGCCGTACGTCTGGCCGAGGCTGCGACCGGTGTGATCCACGCGGTCCAGATCGCGCGCCGTCATCCCGCCGCTGATGGCTCGGCTTCCCAGACAGCTGAGGCCGAAGTCGTTCGGTTCCTCTCCGAGGAAGTCGATCACGATCAGGTCCCGGTTCAGGCGCGTACCCTCTTCACGGAGCCGCCGCACCACCTCGAGCGCCCCAAGGACACCGACGGTCCCGTCGAACCGGCCGCCGGACACGACCGTGTCGGTGTGCGACCCGGTGACCAGGGCCGGTGCGGAGGGGCTCCGCCCCGGCAGGACCCCGACCATGTTCCCGGCCGGATCTATCCCGGCGTCCAGTCCGGCGTCCGTCATCCGATCCCGAACCCAGTCGCGCGAGGCACGGTAGGGCTCCGAGAACACGGTCCTCGTCCAGCCCTCCTCTTCGTCCGATCGCAGGGTGGCGAGGTCGGACAGGTCCTGCTCGAGCCGTTCCGCGGGGATGCTCACTTCTGCCGCCCGGTACATGGCTGTCACCGTCTCCTTCTGTCGTGCCCGCAGGCGGGACTGTCACCCGCGAGTCGTGCGCGCGCACCGGCTACTCCATTGTGGGTTCCTTGGTGGCATCGGGCGCACCAGCCTGTGCGCGCGTTCCGCCTGCGCTCTGGATGACGTCGTGGTTCAGCAGATAACACATGCCGCCGCCGATGATCACGCCGATCGGCCAGGAGAAGTGGGCGAGCGACGACAGTGCCGGAAGATACGCCACCAGCACGGCCGCGATGCCGGCGACGACCAGGCTGATAATCGACTTCTGATTGAATCCCTTCTCGTAGTAGTACTCCCCGTCTGTGTCCTCGGTGTACAGAGAGTTGACGTCGACCGACCCGCGGCGTACCAGGTAGTAGTCGACGAGCACTATGCCCAGCAACGGACCCATCAGTGCCCCTACGCCGCCGATGAAGTAGTTGACGGCGATCGGATTCGCATACAGCTTCCACGGCATGACGACGAGCGCGAGGATCGCGGTGATCAGACCGCCGACGCGGAAGCTGATGTGCTTGGGCGCCACATTGGAGAAGTCGTACGCTGGCGACACGAAGTTCAAAATGATGTTGATGCCGACGGTCGCGATCGCGATCGCGAGAATAGCGACGATCAGCACGGCGATGCTGTCCATGTGTCGCAGCAGTTCCACCGGGTCCGTGACGGCGACGCCGTATGCCTTCTGCGATGCCAGCGCGATGACCACGGAGATGACGCAGAAAGCGACGCCGTTGACCAGCAGGCCGAGAGCATTTCCACGGCGTACCGATTCACGATTGGGCGCCAAGCGAGTGAAGTCGGCGAAGTTCAGCATCGGGCCGGCCATGTAGGCGGTCGTCAGGAAAACAGCACCGAGGATCGCAGTCAGCGAGGCCCCGGCCGACAGCGGCGTCTTGGCCTCGGAGAAGGTCCAGTCGATACTCCAGTGGGCCTTCGACAATACCCAGACAGCCAGGGCCAGCATGGCCACCCAGATGGTGGTGCCAGCGAAGTCGGACAGCTTGCGGATGGCCTCCATGCCGCGCCACAGCACCGCCAGCTGCACGGCCCACAGCGCGAGGAAGCAGATCCAGCCGAGTGCGTCGAGGCCAAGGAAGCCTGAATTGGTCAGTGCGTTGGAGTTCGCGCCGGGGGCCATCTTGATGATGAGGATCTTCACGGCCACGGAGGCCAGGTACGTCTGGATGCCGTACCACGCCACTGCCACGATGGCGCGCAGGATCGCCGCGATGTTGGCACCGTATATACCGAACGAGATGCGGGAGAAGACCGGGAATGGGACGCCGACCCGCTGGCCGGCGATTCCCATGAGGTTGCTGACGAAGTAGATGATGACGAGGCCGAGGACCATGCCGAGGACTATCTGCCAACCGTTGATACCCAGCACGAGCAGGCCCACCGCCATGGTGTACCCGCCGAGACTGTGCCAGGCCGACATCCACCAAGCCAGCAGATCCCAAGCTTTCCAATTCCCGGTCTCCTGGCGCGGTGCGATGTCCTCGTTGTACAGGCGATCGCTTCGCGTAGATTGCTGCGACATGAGCGATGTCTCTTTTCTGTAACCTGGATAGTTGTTGTGGCGCCTGTGATCCCGCCTGGTGATCGCGCCTCTTGTGGACGACCGTTGCCACGTCGGATGGCCGGCGTTCTGCGGATAGAGCTGCTAGTACTCCTGCGGGCGAGCGTTCCCATCGAACGGGAATCGCGCCCGAAAGTCCGCCGCAACTTCTTCCATCGTGGCCCAGCGGACACCGTCATGCTCGTTGATGTAGTCGATCAGACGCTCCAGCATAAGCAGGACCTGTGGGCGGCCGCTGACGTCGGGGTGGATCGTCAGAGGGAAGATCGCATAGTCCAACTCCCTGTAGACCCAGTCGAATTGGTCTCTCCAGAGCTGTTCGATGTCGCGTGGCGAGACGAAACCATGACTGTTCGGCGACGCCTTCATGAAGAGCATCGGCGGGAGGTCGTCGACGTACCAGTTCGCCCCGATTTCCACCAAATCGATCTCCTGGCCATGCTTCATCGGCGTCATCCACGTGCTGGCCGGCTTTTCATAGTCAATCGAGGTCCATGCGTCCCCGACACGCGCATAGAACGGCACGAAATCCTTGTAGAGCTGGCTGTGGTCGTACCGGAATCCGTATTTGCCCAGCAGCGCTGCCGTCGAGGCCGACATCTCCCACCACGGCGCGACATAGCCTCGCGGCCTGGCACCCGTCATCGACTCGATCAACTCGATCGACCGCACCAGGATGTCCTCCTCCTGGGCGGGTGTCATGGCCACCGGATTCTCGTGGAGATAGCCATGGGCTCCGATCTCGTGGCCGGCGTCGGCGATCATCCGCACCTGGTCCGGAAAGCTCTCCAACGAGTGCCCTGGGATGAACCAGCTGACCCTCATCTGACGACGTTCGAACATGCGCAAAAGCCGTGGGACGCCGATCTCTCCGGCATAAACGCCTCGTTGGATGTCCGATGGGGAGTCCTGCCCGCCATACGATCCGATCCAGCCGGCGACCGCATCGATGTCGACTCCGAATGTGGCAAAAATTTCCTAGGCCACGGGTACCTCCTGGCTCGAGAACCGAGTACGCAATCGTTCGCGTGACTCGCATCACCGAAGAGTAAACTAGGCGTATGAGCCGGGTCAAGGTTCGGGCGTAAGCCATTGACGAGAGAGACGATGGCGTCCTATCGTGTTTGAACCGCGATCGCGCGAACGATTGCGCGATGTCGTCCCCGAACGATGAGCCGGGCTGATGCTGGCACGAGACGCGTGAAACCGCCTGGCCAGCAATCCAGCCGATGACAGAAGCGACCCTACAAGTGGCTGATCGTTCTTATCTCCCCGTGGAGGAGGTGCCCGTGGCTCAGTCAAGGCTTCGCCGGGTGGGCTACTACGCCCTCGGAGGCACCATCGCGAGTGTGCGTTCGACCGGGCAGGGAGCGTCGCCGTCGCTCTCCGCGACCGAAATCGCCGCGAGCGTGCCGGGGCTGGGCAAGGTCGCACAGATCGAGGCCCGCCAATTCCTGCAGACTGCATCGTCGGAGATCAGCGTGGACGACCTGCTCCGGCTGCTACGCGAGATGCGGGCCGCCGTCCGACATGGGATCGAAGGATTGGTGCTTACCCAGGGCACCGACACGATCGAGGAGACCTCGTTCGTGCTCGACCTGCTTTGGGAGGCCGACGTCCCCATTGTGATCACCGGGGCAATGCGCAACCCGTCCCTACCCGGCTCCGAAGGGCCCGCCAACCTGCTCTCTGCTGTGCAGCTGGCCGCAAGCGACGAAGCCCGTGGTGCGGGAGTCTTGGTTTGCCTCAACGACGAGATCAATGCCGCCCGATATGTGCACAAGACGCACACGTCCAGCCCGTCGACTTTCCGGTCCCCGGGCCTCGGGCCGATCGGCTGGGTCAGCGAGGGCCGGCCGGTCCTCGCCCTCCGGCCGACCCGCCGCACCCATCTGGCGGTGCCGCAGGGCGCGACGATACCGCCGGTCGCCTTGTTGCGCCCCGGTCTCGCAGACGATGGGCAACTGCTGCGTGCGGTGCCCGACCTCGGGTTCAGCGGGGCCGTGATCGAGGCGATGGGTGGTGGGCACCTCCCCAGTGCGCTGCTTCCACTGGTCGATCAGATGTGCCGCCGGATGCCCGTCGTGCTCGCCTCACGGACCGGTGCCGGCGAGGTGCTGACATCGACCTACGGCTTCGCAGGTGGCGAGATCGACCTGTTGGCCCGCGGATTGATCCGTGCCGGTGCCCTCGACGGCCTGAAGGCGCGACTACTGCTCATGCTGGCACTGGCCGCCGGTCATGACCGCTCGGCCATTGCCGCGGCCTTCGAGCTGGCCGGTACAACAACCGGCCCCGTCACGGCACATACCGATTGACGGCACCCGACCGACCACCACCAAGGAGGACACGATGACCACAGTTCGAGCCGCAATCGTCCAGGCCGAATGGACCGGGGACAAGGAATCGATGATTGAGGCCCACGAGCAGTACGCGCGGGATGCCGCCGCCCAGGGCGCCGGAGTGGTGTGTTTCCAGGAACTCTTCTACGGGCCGTACTTCTGCCAGGTGCAGGACAGGCAGTTCTACGAGTACGCGGAGTCCATCCCGGGGCCGACCACCGAGCGGTTCCAGGCCTTGGCGAAGGAACTCGGCATGGTGATGGTGTTGCCGATGTACGAGCAGGAGCAGCCGGGTTACCTGTACAACACGGCAGCGGTCGTCGATGCCGACGGGAGCTACCTGGGCAAGTACCGCAAGCAGCACATCCCGCAGCTGCCCGGCTTCTGGGAGAAGTTCTACTTCCGGGAGGGCAATGGCGGATACCCCGTGTTCGACACCGCGGTGGGCAAGGTCGGGGTGTACATCTGCTACGACCGACACTTCCCCGAAGGATGGCGAGCACTGGGGATCAACGGTGCCCAGCTGGTGTTCAACCCCTCGGCAACGTCACGGAACCTCTCGTCCTACCTGTGGGACATCGAGCAGCCCGCGGCGGCCGTGGCCAACGAATACTACGTCGGCGCCATCAACCGGGTCGGTGTGGAGGAACTCGGCGACGACGACTTCTACGGCAAGTCGTACTTCGTCGACCCGCTCGGGAAGTATGTGGGAGAGCGCGGTGACCCGTACAAGTCCGAGGTGATCGTGCGAGACCTGGACATGGATGTGCTGCTGGACGTTCGCGAACGGTGGGCGTTCTACCGCGACCGCCGGCCCGACGCCTACGACGAGCTCGTACGCCCATGACCACAGCGTTGATCAGCGGCGGGACGGTGGTCGGTGCCACCGGACGCCGCGCCGCGGACGTGCTGGTGGATGGCCAGCGCATTGCCGCGGTGCTGGCCCCCGGCGACACCCACCTGGCCGCGGACCTGAAAAGCAGCGTCGATTTTGTGGTCGATGCCACCGGGAAGTACGTCATTCCCGGTGGCGTCGACGGGCACACGCACATGGAGATGCCGTTCGGCGGGACCACTGCCAGCGACACCTTCGAGACCGGTACCCGGGCGGCCGCATGGGGTGGCACCACGACGATCGTCGACTTCGTGGTGCAACGTACCGGCGAGCGGGTGCAGGACTGTCTCGCCCAGTGGCACGAGAAGGCACGCGGCAACTGCGCGATCGACTACGGCTTCCACCAGATCCTCGGCGGCGTCGACGACGACAGCCTCAAGGCGATGGACGAGCTGTTGGCCGAGGGTGTGAGCACCTTCAAGCTGTTCATGGCCTACCCGGGCGTGTACTACTCGGATGATGGCCAGATCGTGCGGGCGATGCAGAAGGCCTCCGACAACGGCGCGATGATCATGATGCATGCGGAGAACGGGATCGCGATCGACGCTCTGGTCGAGCAAGCGCTGGCACGCGGGGACACGTCACCGATCAACCACGGGCTGACGCGCCCGTGGGAGACCGAGGAGGAGGCGACTCACCGGGCGATCATGCTCGCCCGCATGACGGGCACACCGCTATACATCGTGCACATGTCGGCCAAACAGGCGGTGGACACTCTGGCATCGGCCCGTGGCGAAGGCCTCAACGTCTTCGGGGAGACCTGCCCGCAATACCTCTACCTCTCTTTGGAGGAGCAGCTCGGCGCGCTGGGTTTCGAGGGAGCGAAGTGGGTGTGCTCGACGCCGTTGCGGTCACGAGCGGAAGGTCACCAGGAGGATCTGTGGCGGAACCTGCGCACCGGGACGCTGTCAGTGGTCAGCACCGATCACTGCCCGTTCTGCTTCAAGGAGCAGAAGGAGCTCGGCCTGGGTGACTTCTCGAAGATCCCCAACGGCATCGGCAGCGTCGAGCATCGGCTGGACCTGCTCTACCAGGGCGTGGTGGATGAGCACATCTCATTGGAACGGTGGGTCGAGTTGTGCTCCACGACCCCGGCGCGGATGTTCGGAGTGGCGGACCGCAAGGGCTTCATCGGCCCGGGGGCCGATGCCGACATCGTCGTCTACGACCCAAACGGGCACACCAGCATCGGCCTGGGCAAGACACACCACATGAACAAGGACTACTCGGCGTGGGAGGGCTTCGAGATCGACGGCAAGGTGGACACCGTCATGTCTCGCGGAACGATCGTCGTTCAGAATGACGCGTACGTCGGACGAGCCGGTCACGGCCAGTTCCTGAAGCGAGGACTATCGCAGTATCTGCAGTGACTACAACTGCCGACGAAAGGGTGACCGAGATGGATTTCGGTGTCGTGTTGCAGTGCGACCCGCCGGCGGCGCGGGTCGTCGAACTGGCGCGGCAGGCGGAGACCTACGGGTTCAGCCATGCGTGGACATTCGATTCACCGTTGCTGTGGGAGGAGCCGTACGTCATCTTCGGCGCCATCCTCGCGGCCACCCGCAAGCTCTCGGTCGGGCCGATGGTCACCAACCCCGTGACCCGGGACGTGACGGTGACCGCTTCGATGTACGCGACACTGAACGAGTTGTACGGCAACCGAACGGTGTGTGGCATCGGCCGCGGAGACTCCTCGGTGCGGACGATCGGCCGGCGGCCGGCTACCGTGCGAGAGTTCCGGCACGCACTCGAAGTCATCACGGCGTTGTCCAACGGCCGCGATGCGCAGCACGAGGGGGCCCGGCTGCAGCTGCCGTGGAACCCGTCGTCGCGAACCCCGGTCTGGGTTGCCGCGTACGGGCCCCGGATGCTGAAGACTGCCGGTGAGCTCTCCGATGGGCTCATCCTGCAAATCGCGGATCCGATGATCGTCGAGTGGAGCATGCGCGCAGCACAGAAGGCGGCGGTGGATGCGGGTCGACCGGCGGACGCGCTGCGGATCTGCGTGGCTGCCCCGGCATACCTGACGGACGGCAGTGTCGGCCAGCGCGCGCACGCACGAGAGCAGTGCCGCTGGTTCGGCGGGATGGTAGGGAACCACGTCGCCGACCTCGTAGCGCGTTACGGTGGCGACGGGGCAACTCTCCCGCGGGAGTTGACCCAGTACATCGACGGCCGGACGGGCTATGACTACAACGAGCACGGCCGTGCCGGGAACTCCCATGTCCAGTTCGTATCCGACGAGATCGTCGAACGATTCTGCGTGGTCGGCACCGTCGAGGAGCATCGAGCGAAGCTGCGCGAGCTGGCCGCCCTCGGCGTGGACCAGTTCGCGCTCTACCTCCAGCATGATGCGCAGGACGAGGTGCTGCGTGGATATGGCCAGCGGGTGATACCCGGCCTCCACGACCGGGCGCCCGCGGTCGGCTGACTCCTCAAGAGATGGCGCGAGGCGTTCTTCGTCTACTTCACGACCCGACGATCGAACACGGAGGCGCAGAGGCCCTCCAACGGACTCACCGAGCGCGAGTCACGTCGGTCGGAACGTGTTCCAGCACCGCCAGGGGGCCCGGCTGTGCGGATTGACCCATCGAATACGAGACCATCATGAACTCGGATGCCCTCACGGCCTGACAACCCAACGGTCACCTGTGCGGCGGTCCCTGCTAGGAAGTTCAGAGTGGCAAGTGACGTCGTTCTGACTTTGCTCGAGGACGTCAAGGAGGACCTGGCCCGTCAACATCGGACGCACCTCCACCGAAGCCGCTCCAGCCGGCCTGCGCTGAGGCTCAGCCTTCGAACCGGGCGGCGCTGGTGCCGAGCCCGTCTGCACGGTCGGACGCGTCGCTCTTGCGTGTCGGGGTCGCTCCAAGTGCGACGGCGATGACTCCGGCTG